>JANZKD010000081.1 GCA_025061245.1 Candidatus Culexmicrobium profundum | reverse complement strand
GGCAAATATCCAACAAGCAAAGGAAAATTATAAAAAATAGGCAAACCACGCCTAGTCCTATAAAGATAATATTTTAACATTATGATGATCTTAGGCCGCCTCTCAAAGGGTAATGACAACTTCCTCATCCCTCCTTCTACCAGAGGTTCTAGCTTTTCTTCTTCTCTCAAGCTCCCTCTCAGGCAGAAACTCCTCATATTCTGGCAAAGGCTCACTACTCAACTTTTTAACTCGATTCCAGCCATCAGCAATCAAATTATACTCCTCAAAAATCTCAACTGGATCCATATCGCTAATTTCCGCTCCACATGGAGGCATAACTGAACGGACAAATCTAACCTCACCACTAGCTTTATCAATCCAGAGGAACCACTTGAAATTATCATTAAAACTTATTGACCCATCATTAACAATCCTCTTGGCAATTTCAAAATCACCTTTCTCTGGGAGCCCCTCAAAGACAGCCTCAACATCTTGTGGAAACATATGACCAGCAAAAACATTACTAGCCTGACCACGAGCAGAAACAATCATATAACTCGGCCTCTGAGTAGAAACATCCCCACTTAATCCCAAACCTCCTGCAGGAGATCTAGACAAGCTCTTTATGGACAATAAGTTAAGATGGAGATGAGAATGTTATTTCGAAAAATACCACCAAGCTATTCTATTATGGCTACCAATCGTTCAGGATTAGCAATAGCTCTAAAAACCAAAATTAAAGAAGGGCAAATTTACATTCTTCCTCCGCCTACAGGGAAACTTGACAAATATTACTACTTTTTACAACGATTATTGATCATTTGTGGCAATGACATTTTAAAGAAAAAATATGCATTAAGGCAGATTGAACCTGATTGGGTTAGCAATTACATTGATTTGATTGAGCGAGAATATTATAAGAAATATTTAGAAATAAAAGAAAAATATGACTTAATTAAGGAAGCACGCAGATTGCTCTATGCTATGCATAAACCTCTGTCAAAGACAGTATACAAGATATTGAGAGGGATGGACTTTAATGCAACTTATATTGAGAAAAAAGGTGTGCACGACATTGAGATTAATGAAGAGAACTTTAAAGCAATAATAGAAGTAACTTCAGCTGAAAAGAACTGGATAGATAGAGAGGCGGTTCGCCAAGTACTAGATTGGGCATCTCATTTTGAAAAAGTAAAGGGACTAAAACCAAAGCCCATTATAATAGCAAATCCATATGCAAAAATACCAATATCAGAAAGAAAGGAACCATATACTTTGGGTGCCATACAAAAGGCTAAGGAAGAAAATGTATGTCTGATGACATCATATCAATTATACCAGTTATTCTGCAAATACATCAAGAAAGAAATTGACAAAGAACATGTTAAGAAATTAATGAGGGATACCGTTGGACTTGTACCAAACATAGCTAACTCTTCTTTATAGCTTCTAGAAATACTAGTAATGAAAATACTATTATAAAGATGATTACAATTATTGTCCATAACTCTTCAGTTATAAATCCTAACATTTCAAGAGTAGATCCAATCTTAATTGCTGCGAGACCTACAATTATTATGCCTATTATTGTAAATAGATATTCAATCATTACTTTCCCTCCAATATTCAAGAATATCTGATTAAAAACTGCCTAAAAACCCTCTTTTTACAACTTTACATCAAATTTATATTTTCGTTGAAACAACTTTCATCAAAACAAAAGTCATGATTACACTAGAATGCCACTTTAAAGTCATGAGGCTTAGAAATCTTATAATTATTACCTAGTTGAGATGGTTAATAATGATAGCAATGTAGATTTGAAACACTTTCATAAAATTGCATAGAAAAATTTTAAGCTATGCCCCTTCCAGTAGGTGACGTTGTTTTGGTTGGGTGTTCGAATTATATATGAAAAATTGATGCTTTCATTTCTTGTTTGATAAGGTACAATCAGAGTATAGGAGTGACATCACATATGTGTTCTTGAGTAGTCTCTTTGTCTTTGTTCAAATTTTCTTCGAAGCTCTGGAGCATGTTTTTCTATTAAATCTTTTTTAAGATATAGTCGGACTACATCTACAATTTCTGTAAGTTCTCCCCAAGTTGTAGAAAATATGTCCCTCTCCTTTACTTCATTTGTGTTTGGATCAATAAACAATATCTTCTTCTCATAATACTTTGGATTTAAGTATATCTCTGAAGTATCTATGAATAAGTCCCCTTCATTTAAACCAGTTTCTTCAAGTAAATCTTGTTCTTTTTTCATCATAAAATCCTTTAAATCAATATAAGTCGTTTCTGCTTTTAAAGGAATGGTAATTTCGCTTATTACAGAATATGGAATTTTTCTTTCTAAAAGATACTTCCTATATTTACTCATTTGTAGGTCAGGCTCATGCATTATGCTTTCTTCATCTAAAAATATATAATTCTCTAATTCCCTAACATACTTTGAAAAGATATTAATCTTATCATCGCTTTCCTTTAGAAAGAACTGTATTACTTTCTCTGCTGCACGAACTGTCCTATGGAAATATACTGTAGAAAACATGAAAAGCCTTGCTAATATAAAGTTATCAAATGCAATCTCCGCTCTTTTATCGAGTGCAATTCTATTCTTATACGGTCTAGACAAGTAAATTAATCTTTGCCAATCAGTATATCCATATCCCGCTCCTGAAAAATAGGAATCTCTAAGTAAAAAATCAATGATATCTGAACTATAGAAACCATGGGCAACATAATCCAATAGTTGCGCAGTATGTTCTGAAAACCCTAACTTATCTCCTAAGGGCCAATCAGCTTCCCTTTCTTCTTGTGGAGCACCCACAATAGAAGCTACTTTACGTAGATCTATCTCAACATCATTTATTTTAATGATTTCAGATGGAAATTCTTGCAAGATTAATTCTCTTATAATTTTTTCACCTAATATTTCATGATTCATATGATGCTTCTTCAGAATAACTTCGTCAAAAGTATGTGAAAAAGGTCCATGCCCGATATCGTGTAGTAACCCCCATAACCTCATTAAATAGTAGTAATATTTTTTCTCTATTTCTTTTATTCCTGGTATTTGATCTAACAGTGTTTGTGTGAATATTCCAGCAACATGCATTACACCTATGCTGTGAGAAAATCTTGTATGTGTAGCGCCGGGATAAACATAATGAACCCCAGTCAACTGTTTAATTCTTCTTAATCTTTGAAAAATGGGAAGATCAATTATACGTTTTTCATGCGAATAGATTTTAATATATCCATAGATGGGATCCTTTATAATCTCATAGGAAGGAGGCATTAAGCACTCCCTTCAATACTCTTCATTAACTCTTTTGCTTCAGATACAATTTTAAATGTATCAATTTTTTCTAAGTATTTTACAATGTCTTTAAGCTTTCTCTCAAGCTTTCTATCTATATTCCATGCTTTCTTATTTAGCAATTTTTCTCCCAATTCCGTAAGCTTATATGTATACATGACCCCGTCAAAATCTTCTTCAATTAAGCCGAGTCTAACTAATATGTTTAAGTCTCTTTGCAGTTCCTTAGAATAAGGACCATAATAATATGATAGAAACGAATATTTCAAAGGTATCCCATACTTTTCTTTAAGTAAAAAAACTATCTTCTGAAATCGTTTTCTTCCCTCGATTACTCCGCTATGTTCCTTTAGTATTTTCAGAAGTAGAAGAGGAGAAGGTATGCTCACTGAGCTTTGATTCATACTAACCCCAAAATTATTTTGGATAATTAAATTATTTAAGATATTCTATTTAATTGAAAAATTTCCGATAGAAAATAGTTTAATTTCTTATTTTGAAGATAGTTCATGGTTCAGTTTGTTGCCTTTAGTTCAAATCTAGACGATTTATCCATATAACTTTGCAGTTTCTCCTCCGTGTTTAGTTATTCTTGGTCTTACTTTGATGATTCGGGGGACATCTCTTACACCTTTTCCGGCTATTAGTGCTTCTCCTGTTTTGAAGCTTGAAAGGATGTCTATGTAGTCGCTTGCTACTTCTTCTACGTTTTGTTTTAGGCTGCGTAGGTCCTCTTCGTTTCGTATTCTCATTAGTGTCATGGTTCCTACTTGAGAGTAGAGATCTGTGTCTAGTCTTACTGGTCTTTGTGTTATTGCAATAAGACCTATGCCTAGTTGTTTTGAAGCTCCTAGTCTGGCTATTGTTGAAACTTCATCTTTGGCTGGTGAGCTGCCTACACTTGGAGCGTATAGATGGGCTTCTTCAAGAATTAGTAAGAAACATGGTATTGATCCTTCTTCTCTAGCTTTTCTTAGAGTTTTCAATACAGCGGTTACGAATAATGTTCGTTGCTCGGAAGTTAATCCTGGTAAAGCTATTATTGATATCTGTCCTTTCTTAACTACTTCGTCTGGCCTTGGTGCTTTAGAGAATAAATTCATTCTGTTTAGACGTCTTAGCCTTTGGATGAGGACTCGTCTTGTTAGTTCTAATCTAGCATCTATCGTATGTCTCATTAATAGGTCGATTATGAAGTTAATATCGGTTACTTGTCTTGGATCATAGTTATAGCCTTCACTTAAATAAAATTCCCTAAGTTCCCTATCTTCTTCAGGTAGTCGCTCAACTAAATAAGGTTCTAACACGTCGTCAAGCAATCTTAATTGTGCATCTGTTATTTGTCGGTCGAGCAACTGGAAATCAGTTATAGTTAGCTTTGCAAGCTCAAAGCCCCATTCTCTATCTTCATCCGTGAGTATGTCTCTTAGAAAACGTTCTGATGGGGGTGGATAGAAAACCTTGATGTTACTTGTATCAATTTTTTCCCATCTTTCAGCTAGTATTGGATCTTCAGGCTTACTGGCTTTTTCCCTCATATATGGATATTCTCCCTTGGGATCTATGATTACACAGGCTACATTGCCATGATAAAGCAATTCTTCTAAGATTACCCCAACAAGATAAGATTTCCCGGCTCTCGTCATTGCAATTATCGCCATGTGTTCAATAAGCTTATTTAGTGATAAATAGAATGGATCATTCGTTCCACGATAATAGCCTATGAATAGTTTTGGCTCTTCAATTTCCATTAATTTTGATAATTCTTCACCCGTAACTTTGAATATAACTGCATCTTCACCTACTGGTGGAGGCTGTGAAACTTCCCCAAGTTCAGAATCTTCTATTACACCTAGAGGTTTAATGATAGCACCCATACGCTTTAAAAGTTCAGCAGTATCCCATTGCTGCAGTATTATTCTTGCTCTTTCAGGTGCTGTTAGTAGAGCTGTCGCCCCAAAAGAAAATAAATCACTTAAAAGTTTGTGAAGTCTTTCAAGCTTAACTATTTGACAGAAATAAGTGGGGCAATTCTCCCCTTCTATGAACACGTAATCTCCTTCTCTCACAAGCCATTGTGCATCCTTATCAATAATCGCATAAACCTCAGAGGTTGTAGCTCTCATCGGGATTCCAATTTTTGTTTTAGCCATGCAATTCACCACCCATTAATCCCAAAAGTTGAGCTCTCACATAATCATCTTTAATCAAAGTAGCCAACACATCAAGCACCTCCGCAAAAGATTTCGTAGAAACTCGAGATTGATAATCAGAAACTAATAATTCAAGAGGCAATGCCTTACCTCTACATAAAGCGTAAATTTTAGACAACAAATCATGCTGATAGAGAAGAACATCATTCCAATCTTTTCCAATATAAGGGAATTGAATTGCAACAGGTTTTAACAGTTTACGGACTTTAAGGTAAGAGAGATATATTGATGGAAAAGACTTACCAAAAGACCTAACATATCGTTCTTCAATTTTTCTAATCAATTTTGAAATTCCTCTAAGATTGACCTCTGGTTCCGGCCACAATCTTATAGCTGAAGTATATTCGCCTTCATTCATAATCCAGAAAAGAGCATCAGCATCTCCTTCTTCTCGAAAAACTCTTTCTAGCTTAAGAAATCTGATCAAGGCTCTACTTTCACTTTCCTTAATTAAGAAAGCTAAAGGAATATTTCTTTTAACAGATTCATGAAGTAAAACAGCTAAACAATTTTCAATATCTCGTCTACATTTCTTTGCAATCCTACCTTTAGGAGCAGTAAGACGTAAGTGAGGTAAAAGTGGACCGTCAATAAGAAATACACCATTGAAGTTACTTGGAAGTTTAAATATATATTCCTTTGCAACCGTAAAATGATGTGCTATAGCCATGAGTGAAATTAAAGTTTCAGGAGCACCCGGACTCTTCAAAACCTCATTTATCTCTTTTACAGGATGCATTTTCGATTGAAAAGTATCAACAATCGAAGTACTAATCATATAGACAAGTCTTCTACCAATAGGCCGGAAATTGTAACCAGCATCAATAGCTACAACACCTTCTGCTTCAACCAGATCGACTTGACGAATATAAGGAGAACGCTCATCCTTACGTAATGATAGCGCAGGTTTCAAATGCGATCTAGCTCTAACACGCTCCTCCTCAGCATAATGAGTCAAGGTCTTAGCCAATTTCAATACTTGTCTAAGAACCTCTCCCAATATCCATCCCATTAAAACTCAATGAAAGAACAATTTGATAAATTTTATCACTTAATCCCTCTCTATTTAAAAAAAGACGAAACTCCTCTATTAACGCCAAAGGATTCTCACGAGAAGGTTGCAGCCTAATTTCATTTAACTTACTCACAAAAATCGAGCCTAACTTGCATTGATAAATCCCTACACCAACCTCTCTAGCCTTAACAATCCTCAAAAATCTACGTAACTTTTCATATCTCAATGGAGATTTAAGAATAAAGCTCACCTGCAAAGGAGCAACTTCAACACTTGATACTTTTGTCATTAGTGCAGCATAAAGAAATGGATCTATATCTATAAGTTTCTTGATAAAACTTAAACTACGTCTGACAAATAAACTTAGATTTCTATTATAATTGACTTTATTAAGCTTGCTAATTAGTTTCTTAGGGAAAACTACGAGTAAACTCTTTTTCTTCGCTGAAAGGTTTTGATCAGTTGGCAGAGATATATCAAAATAAGCTGCTAATGAAGTCGCAACTCTAATTATTTCACTTTTATTTAAGGCCAGATTATCTTCAAATGTGCTTAATAAATTGAAGGAGTTGTTATCGAGAGTTATATGCTTTCGGATACTTTCGGTTTGTTTTCTAGCCATATGTATCACTTATATACATTTATGTATATAAGTGATACATTGATTAATAAGTCTTTGTACACAACCATCATGCCAACAATACAATCTAACATGATCAGACTACCATTGAAAATTTTAGTCTAGCTTATTGTTAGTTTTGTGTTTAGTTTGTTGTTTTTTGGTTCAAATCCACCCCCCCGCTACCATAATGAACCACCTCCTTATCACAAATAAGATTGTGTAAGTTCTGTTATCGGGAAATATGCAAAAATTTATTTTGTAAAATGAAATAATGGTTATGTTCAGTTGAAATTGCCTT
>JANZKD010000080.1 GCA_025061245.1 Candidatus Culexmicrobium profundum | reverse complement strand
GAGAAGAACCAAAGATAAGAGTAAAACATGGAAGTGCAATAGAAATATCGACGGGCGCTGCAATCCCTCCAGGAGCAAACGCAGTAGTAATGGTTGAGTATACTAAGAGAGTTAATGATATTGTCGAAATTTATAGACCAGTTTCACCCAGTGAAAACATTGCTTATGCAGGTTCAGACTTAATGATAGGAGAAAAAATTCTCAGACGAGGAACAATATTAACTCCCAGAGAAATAGGAGTCTTAGCTGCACTAGGTAGAAGTAAAGTTAAAGTTTATAGAAAGCCTAAAATTCCAATAATATCAACTGGCAGAGAATTAATCGAACCTGGAGAAAAAATAAAACCATACAAAGTTTATGACGTAAATACATATACCATTTCAGCTGCAGTAAAAGAGGCAGGTGGAGAACCAATAATAATTGGAATAGCTGGCGATAACTACAAAGAAATAAAGGAAAAAATTGAAAAATCACTTCAAATTGGAGACCTAATATTAATCTCAGGAGGAACATCAGCAGGAATAGGCGACATTGTATATAAGGTAATGGGAGAAATTTCAGAAATTATAGTCCACGGATTAAAAGTAAAACCAGGAAAACCCACAGTAATCGGCATAACTGAAGGGAAACTGATAATAGGTCTACCAGGATGGCCTGTTTCAGCTCTAACAATCTTCAACATACTAGTAAAACCAATAATACATATGCTCTCTGGGAAGACAAAAACAGAAAAACAACTATATAGAGAAGTAAGGGTGGCATCAAGAATAATTCCTGCAAAGGGAAGAATGAATCTAATTCCAATAAGCATCATAATAAATGAAAAAGGTGAAGAAATCGCATACCCATTATTAAAGCACAGCGGAGCCATAGCAACACTAACTAGAGCTGACGGCTACCTAATTATACCTGAAAATATCAATTTAATTGAAGCAGGAGAAAAAGTTAAAGCAAGACTATTTAGTGAGAAAATAAAACCACCAGAAATCACTATAATTGGAAGCCACTGTCCAGCATTAGATATCCTACTTGAAATTATAGAAGAAAATACAGGGCTAACAGATATTAGAATAATTAATGTAGGATCACTGTCAGGATTGATATCCATAAAACAAGGAGAAGCAGATATTGCAGGGATACATCTACTAGATGAAGAAACCATGAAATACAACATCCCATACCTAGTAAAATACAACTTAAAAAACGCAGTATTAGTCAGAGGATACATCAGAGAACAAGGATTAATAGTGAAAAAGAATAATCCTAAGAAAATAAAGTCAATTAAAGACCTATTAAGAAAAGACGTAACCTTCATCAATAGGAATAAGGGCTCAGGAACCAGGATATTATTAGATTATGAATTAAGAAAGTTAGCGAAAGAAGAAAATATACCATTTAAAGAACTAGTGAGAAAAATAAGGGGATATGAAATAGAAGCAAAAACACACTCCTCAGTGGCTGCTTCAATAGCACTGGGAAAAGCAGACGTCGGAATTGGCATAAAAGCTATAGCACAAGCATACAACTTAGATTTCATACCAATAAAAGAAGAAAATTATGATTTCCTAGTAAAAAAGAAAAGTCTGAAGAAAAGAGCAGTAAACATATTCCTAAATGAATTAAAATCTAAAAAATTCAAGAAAAAACTAATTGAAATAGGCATGAAAGTACCTAGGAACATTGGAGAAATAATCTGGGAAGCGGAAGATTAACAACAATTTATGTTAAATATAAAGTCACCATATAGTTATCGTGATGAGCAAAGTTGCAATCGTTAAAAGTAAAGGTCACTATCATGGTGTAAAAGAAGTATTGGAATTATTAAAAGAAGAGATAAAAGAGAAAATAAGAGGAAGAAAAAGAATAGTCATAAAACCCAATTTTGTATCCACCACCATTGCACTCTCAGCAACTCATGTAGAAGCAGTAAAGGCATTACTAGATTTTATATCCAACTACACCTCCTCTAAAATCATCATCGCCGAAGGCCCAGCATCGGCAAAAATAGAAGAAGGACTAAGAAACTATGACTACTACAATAAACTTAAGGAATATGATGTTGAATATGTTGATTTAAACGAGGATGATTACATTAAAGTAAAAGTATGGAATTCAAATTTGGAGAAAAAACTGGAAGTGAGAATTGCTAAAACCATTGTTAATAGTGACTTTAGGATTTCAATATGCAGACCTAAAACTCATAACACAGTAATAGTAACACTTACAATAAAAAACATCGCTGTTGGAAGCCTCATCAATCACGATAAATCAAAAATTCATAAAGGATATAAAGCAATCAATCTAACCATCGCCGAACTAACCAAACTAGTAAAACCTCACTTGTCAATCATAGACGGCTATATTGGAATGCAAGGAAATGGACCCGTATCTGGAGAAAAGATATTATCTAAATTTGCAGTAGCAGGATTAGATCCAGTTGCAGTAGATGCAGTTACAGCTAAACTCATGGGATTCAATCCCCTAGAAATAGGATATCTATACTATTTAGATAAATGGGGAGAAGGAGTAGCAAACATAGATAAAATTGAAATTATTGGAGGTAAAATTGAAGATTTTTCCATCAAATTTAAACCTCATAGAACCTATCTTTCACAGAAAAACTGGAAAATAGAATAGGGTGATAGAAATGGAAGTTAAATTATTAGCAATTTCAGATATCCATGGAAATCTAAATGCAACATCACAATTAGCATACATGGCATCAAAAATAGATATTGATGCAATAATAATAAGTGGAGATCTATCACCCTTCATGTCAATTGAAACAGCTAGAGAAATACTTGAAATATTATCTGAAGCAGATAAACCAATATTCTATGTTCCTGGAAATATGGATGACCCTAAGCTCAGAGAAGGAGTTGACGTAAAAAGGACAGAATGCATACATGGAAGAATAGTCAAATTCAAAGATCTTGAAATTGTCGGAATTGGAGGGGGATTAATTGGACCATTCAAAACTCCATTCGAATATACTGAAGATGATTTTAGAAGAATTCTTAATGAAATATCACAGAAAATTTATTCGAACAAAATAATATTAGTGACACATAATCCACCACACAACACATCTGCAGATAAATTAACTTGGGGAGAACATGTTGGAAGTGTAAGCATAAGAAAATTCATAGAAGAAAAACAGCCACTAATAAACATCTGCGGACACATTCACGAAGCTAGAAGCATCGACAGAATTGGGCGAACAATAATAGTTAATGTAGGACCATTAAAGCAGGGATATTATGCTCAAATAAGCATAGTTAATGAAAGTGAAGTAAACTTAAAATTAATGAAGTTAAAGTGAAATCAGCCATTGGAGTCATTCATCACAAGTCAGAGCTGCAATGGTTCATCATCAAGATTTATTTTATAAGCTGAAAAATAAATTTAATGAAATTAGAAAGCTTTCTCTCTAAACAGCTTATTCATTAATAAATATTTTTCAAAAACTAATTTCTTCTTATATAGAAGCTCCTTAATATTTGGAAGCTCCTTCCCACTAAAAACTCTTGTAACTAAAATTAATGGCCTAATCGTTAATGCCACATGACAGGGTGCCTCCTCAATAGTAGGCTTTCTCTCCTCCTCTTCAACTTCAGGAAAACCATCCACAACTTTAGGCTTCCCCTTCCGTGTCAAGGTTAAAAGAGTCCTATCAATCTCACATTCAAGAAAATTGATTAAGGCATTCTCATTCTTGAAGCATCTTAACGCCATTTCAAATACTCGCTCCAAGTTTCTAAATATTGACGCATACATTTTTGCCTGTGGTTTCGATATATTCCATATTAACGGCTTAACTGTGTCATATCCATGATAGCAATCATAAAGATAATCCAAATATTCATGATAAACTATAGCCTTTAACTCATCATAATTGTAAGTTAATATTTTAGCTGCATTCAATTGAACAGTTGGAATTAACACGTTTAGATCTTGATCGTACTTATACGCGAAACCAGACGAGTAAACTAGAGTTAGTTTTTCATTAATCTTCTTAACCCAGTTCGCCTTGTGAATTTCAATATCAGCTATAAATGGAATTTGAGTATCACTCTCAAATTCATTAACTATTTTAGGAAGCCATTCATCAGCAATAAATTGAACTTTTTTATCTAATTCCTCTGCAATCTTGCCGTAACTTATTATTTTTATTCTCAACTACTTCACCAATTAAAGATAGACAAATCTACGTAAATTATGTTTCTCACCTATAATTTAAATCGCACATGAAAATATCAGCATAAGTTTCTCTACGTCGTATAAGTTTAACATCTTCACCTTCAACCATAACAATTGGCGCTCTAGGTCTACAATTATATTGACTTGACATTGAAATTCCATAAGCACCTGTATCCAGAATAGCTAAAATATCACCTATATCAACTTTAGGCAAAGGATAATCTCTAACAAAGACATCTGCACTTTCACAGATAGGGCCACTAACACTATACCTTTCAACTGAAGGGAGATCAAATTTATTCACTACTACAATCCTATGAAGAGCATCATAAAGAGCTGGCCTAATTAAATCATTCATACCTGCATCTACTAGAACCCACTTTATATCACCTATTTGCTTAACATAATTAACTCTCGTTAACAATATTCCTGCATCTCCAACTAAGTAGCGTCCAGGCTCTAAAATTATAATAGATTCATCGTCAAAAATTGTGCCAATTTTCTCTGTTATAATTGGGAAGACATTTTTACAATATTCTTGAGGAGAAAAAGTCTTATCTTCTAAACTGTATTGAATTCCTAAACCGCCACCCAAATCAATAAGGTCAAGCCTTAATTTTAATGTTTCATATAATTTCTCAGCAAATGAAACTAGGTTATTAGAAGCCTTAACAAAGGGATATACTGTTAATATTTGTGAGCCAATATGTACATGAATACCTCGAACACGTATACGTTTTGATTTTAAAGCTAATTTATACGCCTCAAAAGCTTCATTAACACCTAAACCAAACTTATGAAACTTCATACCAGTGCTTATGTACCTATGAGTTCTAACTGGAACATCAAAATTAATTCTAACCCCCAAGTTAACTTGAATATTCAATTTAGATGCTATATCATTAATTAATTTAAGTTCAGTTAAACTCTCTATATTTAACAATCCCACTTGGACACTTATAGCATCACTTAGTTCGCTGGGAGATTTACTTACTCCATTAAAAACTATTTTATCATGTTTAACTCCAATTAGACGTGCAGCATATAGCTCTCCAGCTGATACAACTTCAGCTCCAGCGCCAAGCCCATGTAACAGTTTTAAAATTGCTAAGGTTGGATTCGCCTTATATGCATAGCAAATTAAAGTATTCTTCCAATACTCTGTAGATGCACTGTAAAGCTCACCATATTTCTGTTTAATCCTATTACTTGAAATTACATGGAGCGGTGTACCATACTTTTCAACTAAATCCATCACCCTTACATTTTCAACATATAATTCACCATTTTTAATGTTAAAAATGGGATGTAGAGACATGAATATCCCTCAGAGAACTGTTGAAGCCAAATATATCATTGCCCTCAAAATTTTAAAGGCAATCAAATAATCTTTATGCATAAAGCTAACCTTTTTCCCATCCACTCTTTGTACACCTGGTATTAACTCAGCCATTTCAGCCATTCCAGAATTAGCAAAAGTTACCTCAACTTTAACTGGAGAATTAAATCTAAACGGTTTGAAATCACTTAATCTTTCTAAAGCCCTTTGAGCAGCTTCCCTAATTTTTTCATGTACAATGTTTGGATGTAAGCAGAGAGCAGCATAACGTCCTACAGCCCTTTTAACAACTACGGACTCAATATCTCCTAAAAGTCTTCTAGCCTCATTGATTACTGAGTTATCACCAGTCACTAATACGACAGGTACATTAAAATAACCTGCAATAGCAGCATTAATACCCACTTCACCAACAGAAACACCATTTATGACTATATCTGAAATAACTCTACCTGAAATTGTATGATCTAACACACCTATCCGCGTCCCACTCTTAGCATGATAACCAATAAAGAAAACTGCATTAAAAGTTGAATCTATTCCCTGCATCATAGATAAAAGCTTGGGAGAACCAGTCAATAATTTTGCCTTAGGATTCAATTGGTCAATTAATATATTTCTCATTGTTCCATGTGAATCATTTACAATTATTTCACTAGCACCAGCATTTAAAGCTCCTTCAATAGCCGCATTAACTTCACTTGTCATAAGCTTCCTAGCATAATCATGCTCCTTACCACTTCTACTAGTATGTTCAGAATGAACAACTCCAGAAATTCCCTCCATATCAGCTGAAATAAAAACTTTAAAACCCATAGTTCATCCCCCCACAAATACTATACTCTACATTGAATATACATTTAAGCTACCCTTATTAAAATAAGCATGAGACGGTGATAAATACGCTTAAACTTGGAGTTTCGGGAATAAATCTAGGTAAAAGTAGTAAAAATGAATCAATAGACTTCAAAGCAGTAAGAAGAGAATTTGAAATGCTAAAAAATGTTGGTGGAGAAGTTGATGAACTAATTTTCACAGATTGCGTATTAGGCGAAGAACTTCCAATGAATTTAATCCAAAGAGGATTAAAACTTTATCCAAGCATAGAAGAAATGAAGAAAATTAGGGAAATAGCCGAGGAAATGAAAGTTAAAGTTGGAGGTCATGCTTCATTTCTAGTTAATTTTGCTTCATCAAGTGAAAAGGTTAAAAGAGCTTCAAGAGGTCATTTAACAGCACTATGCAGAAGAATGGAGGCTGCAGGAGGAATTTATGCAGTAACTCATCTTGGATTTCTAGGAGAAAAAAGTGAAGATGAACTCAAAGACGAAATAGCCATGGAAATAGAAAGAATAATAAGTAAAATTGAAATTCAACTCCTAATTGAAAATTCTGGGAAAAGAAAAGGTGTTGGATCACTACCCTTCATAATAGACTTAGCTGAAAAAACAGGTGTAAAAATATGTCTAGACTGGGCACATCTACATGCATATGGTAGAGGAACCATACGCAATAGCGAAGATGTTAGACGAATAATAAATGAAATTGAAAAAAGGTTAGGAGAATTTGAAGACTGGGTTCCAGTAATGCATATTTCAGGGATAAAATATGGATTCGGAGGAGAATTAGAGCATTTAGGTTTAAATGAATCCGACCTACCATGGTATGACATAATTAAAGTCTTGAATGAAATTGGAGTAAACAGCATAATTATTTGTGAAAGCCCTAAGAGATGGAATGGAGACTTAAAACTCCTTAAAAAGGCAATTCTAGGAGAAAAAGTGGAAATTAAAAAATTAGGTCAGAGATCTATTTTAGATTGGATTGAAAAGTATTGAAATTCACCATTCAAATAGCTCTACATTTGCTCTAGGTACAATTACTCGTCTACCATCCTCTAATTCAATTTCCACCACTCTTACAGGAGACTCTGTTTCAACTTCCTGTAATTCAATGGGCAGTCTAACTACGGTTGCTAATGCTCCGAA
>JANZKD010000079.1 GCA_025061245.1 Candidatus Culexmicrobium profundum | reverse complement strand
TTGCATAGCTTTTAGTTGCCTTTAACATCCATGCTACAAATGCTGCGCATTTAGCTATTTCTCCCTTTTCTAGGAATTCAAGTATGAATCTATTGGAGTCTAGGAGAACGAAGCATGCTTTATCCAGGATTGGAGTGTCATCTAATTCTTCATGTGTATGTCTGATTTTTAGTGGTGGTGCTGCAGGTTCGATGGCTGTAGTCCAGCCCATTTTAGCGTATTGATACCCAACTAGCATTGTTGATGGAGTTGTTATACCTGTTCCTGACCGCCTTATTCCAGGTATAGCTTCAAGGTAGAATTTATGGTGTTCTTCAGGTGTCATTAATCGTCCAAGATTGACCTTTGTTCCAGCTATATGCGTGTGTAAATCAACTCCACCTGGCATTACAACTTTTCCGGAGGCATCTATAATTTTAGCTTCAGTTTCATCTATTCCACTTGGGGATACTATTTTTCCATCTTTAATTGCAATATCCATTTTTTCTCCTTTAATGTTGTTTAGGGGATCATAAACATATCCATTTTTAATTATAATCTCCATAGTTTACAGCCTCCTAAGCTTTTTCACTTCTTTTATTATTCTTTTTAGAATAGCTTCATCACTCAATATTCCTGGTGGTGGGTCTACGATTTTCTTGAGGTGTAAGACTACTTTATCCATTCTATATGCTGATCCTTCGCATTCTATTCCTGCATAGGCTGAGGGTATTATTATTTCTGATATTAAACATGTCATGTTCCATTTTGGATCGATTGTTATTACTGGTATTTTGGCTAGATTTTTAACGGCTACTGCTGGGAAGTGTGCCGCTGGGTCTGATGCAACAATTAGTGCAGCATCTACTTCTCCATTGAGGAGTAGTTCTGTAGCTGAGGTTACTCCTGG
The DNA here is from genome assembly GCA_025061245.1 of Candidatus Culexmicrobium profundum. Taxonomy (GTDB): domain Archaea; phylum Thermoproteota; class Methanomethylicia; order Culexarchaeales; family Culexmicrobiaceae; genus Culexmicrobium_A; species Culexmicrobium_A profundum. The sequence continues at coordinate 6,728 of JANZKD010000079.1, read as the reverse complement.
GTTATGTCTTGGATAGCCTCTGGCAAAGTCTAGGGCGTATGGGAATCCGGTTAACCATAATGATGCCATGTTTGCTCCAACTACATTATAGTGCCCTCTCATTGGTAGAAGGACGAATTTTGTCCAGTTGTTTAAGTCTTGAACTAGCCTTATTACTTCTTCAATATTTCTGCCTTTACCCTTGGTCATTGTTACTCCTAATCCAAAGAGTAGTGCTCCATATTTTGCTGATCTCATAAGGTCTGCAAGTTCATAGATTTTCTCTAATGGTACTCCTCCTACTTCATCTACTTCTACGTCTAAGTCGTTTATAATCATTCTTAATGCTTTTATGAGTTCGTAGTCGGAGTTCGGCTTAATTTTAATGAATAGATCAGCTATTTTTGCGGTTGGTGTTTCTCTTACATCTACTACAACTATTTTTCTTTCTTTTCTTGTTTTTACATAGATTCCTCGGGCCATGGCACTGTATCTTGCCAGATGTCTTGGATGGGCAAAGACTGGATTGCAACCCCAGTAGATTATCAGGTCTGCGTAGTTTCTGATTTTACCGAGTGTGGCGGCTACTGTTCCTGCCTCTTGTACTCCTAGAATTGTTGGTCCATGGCACATTACACTGGTGTTGTCGAATGCTGCTCCTACAAGTTCAGCTAGTTCAATGCCGAGTCTAATAGTTTCTGTTGATGTTGAGCTCCAACCATAGAGTAGTGGGTATGATGCATTTACAAGTATTTCTGCAGTCTTTTTAATTGCTGTGTCATAGTCTACTTTAATGAATCTTTCTTCCTCTTTTATTAAGGGGCTTAGAATTCTATTCTCGAGTCTATGTAAAATTTTTGATCGACCTAATTGGCATGCTCTTCTTACTTCAATTATTTTGTTGCCTTTGACCTTTACTTGGAGATCATCACATAAGCATCCACAAAAAGTGCATATAACTGCTTCATGGACTTTTTCTTCTCCTTCTTCATTTACTTTAATTTTTTCATGTATTATGCTGGGTAGTTCAATTTCGCAGTATTCTTTTAATAAATTAATTGTAGTTAGAGGCTGTTTTTCAGTGGCTGTTACTTCTGCTTCTACTCCTTTAAATGTCGGCATTCCTGAACCATAAGTGTTAAAGTCGCATACAATATTGGCCCATGGCCCCATGGGCATAAATGCTACTCCTTGATGTTTAAATCTTGATTTAACTGCAAATGCTACTACACTGCCATAAGCTGTCTTTATTTCAACAGTTCCACCATTGGTTACTCCAAGTTTCTTTAAATCTTCTTCATCTAATTCGATTACAGCTACTTTTTTGAAGTATCTTTCCGTTATTTTGCCAATGTCTAGTGCTTCTCCTTGATCTAGGCTTCTTCCAGTTACGAGTGTTACATTGATTTTCGACGTAGGCATGATGTAGTTTAACCTCCTGGTTTTTCAATAAGCTTTTTCTTTTTCAGTATGGTGCCATCTTTGTAGTGTGGACGTCTCACTAGATAATCACCATATTTTTCTATTTCCCTAGCTTCATCAGCGATTTTAGCTGCATAACGCATCATTTCATGTGCTACAGCGCATAGTAAGGTGTATTTTTCCCATTCCTTCAATTTGAAGCATGCTTCGGTTGTTAGATTAGCTACACGTTTTGATATTTCAAAGGCAGCCATCGCCTTTGCCTTGGCGTATGGATTATTGAAACCTGCTGCTACTACTGCATTTTCTCTCTTAACTATTATGAAGGGTAATTCTGGTTTTTCATTCTTCTTTATGGCGTCTATTACCTTGTCAATAGCTTCATAAACTATGCGAAGTGGACCAGTTATGGCTAAAACTTTAATTAAATCTGCATTATATACTGCCATTTCAATTGGATCAAGAAATTCTCTTCTGGCTCCAAGCATGGAATCTGCTTCGACAATTATGTATCCCACACCCTTTTCCTTAAGCTTGTCAGCAACCTTCTTTGTGGGAGCATCAGCTACAACAATTACGGGAAGATTCTTTTCTTTTACTAATTCAATTACTTTGGTGGGGCCAGGTAAAGCTGCATTAGGTGAGACTACAATTACAAGGTCAGCATCATATTCTAAGGCTCTTTTAGCTATGTCTTCAGCTCTAACTTCATCAAGCTTTGAACCGCTTCCAAATACTCGTACGTCAATATCTTTTCTATCAGCTCTTTCATCTAGTAAGTATTCAATCAATGGTCCGCTTCCAATGCATCCAATCTTTATTATACTTATTCTTACAACCGCGTTTTCCAAGTTAAACCCTCCGCATTGCATTATTATTTGTATGATTGATTTAAGCTTTAGTATTATCGAGTGAAGCGTATAAATATGAAAGCTTTTCGAAATTATATCGCAGTGGAGGTGTATTTAATTGATAATAAACGGTGTTGAAGTTGAAGAAACATTTGCTGAGGCTTTCCCAATGTATGCAACTAGAATACTAATTACTGCAATAAACGAGAAATGGGCTCTAACTGCAGCCCAAGTGGCAACCGGTTTTGCTAGTTCAATTATAGCTGCACCTGCTGAAGCTGGCATAGAGGGCTTAGTTCCTCCCGAAGAAACTCCAGATAATAGGCCTGGAGCCTTAATACAAATATATCATCGATCAATCCCTGAGCTAAAGTTTCAAGTCTTAGGTAGAATTGGTCAATGTGTCCTTACTTGCCCTACGACAGCAGTATTTAACGGTTTGCCTAAGGCTAAACGATTAATGAACATTGGTGGTCCATTATCTAAATTTGGAGATGGTTTTGAAGTTAAGGATCAAATCTATGGTAAAACGATGTGGCGCATACCTGTAATGGAAGGAGAATTTCTTATTGAAGAGCGAATAGGAGTTATTAAGGCTGTAGCTGGTGGAAATCTATTAATATTAGCTGAAGACCTTAAGTCAGGTTTAGAGGCTGCTGAAAAAGCTGTTGATAATGTTAGAAGGAAAGTTAAAGGAGTTATTATGCCATTTCCTGGAGGTATTGTTAGATCAGGCTCTAAGGTTGGCTCATTAAAGTATCCAAAGCTTAAAGCAACAACAAATCATTTCTTCTGTCCTGTCCTCAAAGACAAAGTTCCAGAAACACAAGTTCCTCTAGAAGTGAACTGTGTATATGAAATTGTAATTAATGGATTGGATGCAAAAAGAGTTCTAAAAGCTATGGGTGCGGCAATCTTAGCAGCTACAACCGTTAAAGGTGTAAGAAAGATTACTGCAGCTAACTATGGAGGAAAACTAGGTAAATATAAGCTGTATACAACTGAAGCTGTAAAAATAATGTCAGAGTAACTGAATACAATGTACATAAAATCATCCCATACTTCTTCATTTAGTTGAAACTATATCACAATGGCGAATACCAATGAAAAAGAACTTTACACTCCTCTTTTTAGGTTTCTTGGGGTGGACCTTAAATTACATTTATAGAATGATGATTCCTCCAATCTTGCCTATAATTGTAGAAGAACTAAAGCTCAACAGTTTTGAAGCAGGTATGTTAATGTCTGGCTTTTTTATGGCCTATGCTTCAATACAGCTTCCCGCTGGCTTTATAAGTGATAAATTTAATAGAAGAAACATTATTTTCATATGCATTCTATTTTCTTCTCTGTCAGCTATATTTACCGGGATGGCTATCACCTATTCTCATCTTTTCCTTTCAAGAGTACTATTCGGCTTTGCAGCAAGCATCTTTTATTCTCCAATGATATCAATGCTATCAGATGCATTTGAACCTAAATTTAGAGGGAGAGCGATTGGATTTTTTATGTCTGGTTCAAGACTTGGATCGGCTATAGCTCCAATAATAGGTGTCATGGTGGCAGTTAAATTTGGTTGGAGGGCTGCCTTTTTAATAACTGCTTTTCCTGGACTTATTTTGGCAGTATTATTTCTCATATTTACTAAAGAACCTAAGAGAGGAGGTAGTGGTTTAGGTTCTATTTCTCAAATTAAATCTGCTTGGAGGGCATTAATACTCGCTTATATCTTGCCCTTTTTAATGCTTATGGGTTCTATGTGTTTCAACACTTTTTTACCATTGTATTTGACATCTAAAAAAGGGTTAACAATTGAAGAAGTAGCCTTAATTACGTTTATTTCTTCTGTAGCTGGATTTTTTGGTCAAGTTGTAGGTGGATTGCTAAATGATAAAATAGGTTATAAAAAGACTTTCATACTAACCTTAATTATTGCCTCCCTTGTTATTCCGTTACTTCATTTTTCACCTAAGAGTGTGATTATAATTCCAATAGCTATTCTTGGTTTCATTAGTGTAGCAGGAACTGCGCCAATAATAACCTATACGGTGGAATTTTCGCCGCAAGAAGTAAGAGGCCTCTCTTTAGGTATTGGTAATACAACCGGCTTCATTGGGGCTTCACTTGGTTCTGCAGTTGGTGGATTAATTATAGATCTGCTTGGTTACGATTTCTTTATTTTGTTTATTTTTATAATATATGTTTGCGGATGCCTATTGTCATTTAAAATGAAAACACGTGGCTAAAAGTCTGCTCTGTCAATTTAATTTTTAAGCTTATTATAAATTAATTCTACTACGTCTTTAAGTTTTGGCATGCTGTTCTGTGCACCAATTTTGGTTGTTGATATAGCTGCTAGAATATTGCCAATTTTGGCTGCCTTCTCTATGTTATAACCATTTAGTATAGCCCAAATTAATCCCACTGAAAATGCATCGCCTGCACCTGTAGTATCTATTGCTTTAACCTTGTAGGGTGGAATTTTGATTTCCTTATTTCCCATGTATACATCTACTCCTTCTCTACCTTTAGTGATAATGACACTTTCAACACCTAGATCCAGTAAGTCTGAAGGTTTCCCAAGCTTATTTTTGCCTGATTTCTCTATCAGTTTTCTCCATCCAACTTTGTTCATTATGATGTGATTTGAGTTTGAAATTATTCCTCGCAGTTTTTCTATTCCCATTTCAGCGAATGGAGTTAGTATTCTATAGATTACTGTTTTTCCTTTAGCTTTAGCATATGAGGCTATGGCTGATGCAACTTCAATGTAAACTTCACCTATGTATATTATTTTACTCATGTCTACATAGTCCCATGCAACTTCGTCTGGTGAAGTTAATGATAATGCTTTTTCGTCAGCTATTGTTATTACCCTTTTTTCTCCTCCTTCTACCAGTATTACAGCTTTGGGTAACTTTGCTTCTCTAATGATTTTTACTTGGGAGACGTTCACTCCTTCTTGTGATAGTTTCATTAATATTAATCTGCTTGCTTCATCAGTACCTATTCTCCCTATGAAAGCTGATTTAATGCCCAATCTGGACAGTCCTACTGCTACATTTGCTGCTGATCCCCCTGCACTTATTGTAATTTTTCTTGCTAGCATTGTCTCGTCAATTTCTGGCGTTCTGTCAAAGGTTATTATCATGTCCAGTGCAGCTGAACCGAAGACTGTGACTTCTATTTTGTCTTCAATTTTTCTTAAATGTTTTAAGTACTCTGTAATATACTCCTCTTCTAGTATTTGATAATATTCTGTTAGGTTTACATTATGTTGTATGCAAAACTTAGCTATGCTTTCAACATACATTTTGAATAGTTGTTTAAATGTTTCCTTTATTTCTTCTATTTGCATCTCATGTGGTGGTGTTAAAAATGTGATAACCCATCTGCCTAATGTCGATGGTTTATACCATTTTACCCAAAAACTTCTCTTGCCTCTCACTTGTTTTTCGATTCCTTGTTCAAGTATTCTTGAATTTACGAATTCTTTTAACTTCGCTAGTATTGTTTTATTTGAATAAGGTAGTTTTCTAATTAACTCTGATTGATAGGTTTTTTCATTTAATCTTATATTTCTCAGAATGTCAATAGAAATTTTTGAGCTAAATATTGAGAGTAAAACCTTGTAATGTTGTTGTTCTTCTATTGGAAGGGGGATTATCCAAGGCCATATTTTTACAGTTTTTTCAGTCATTTTCTCACTTGCATTATAGTTATGTTATGGTATAGATATTAAATTAGCTTCAATTCAACCTTAATAACATTAATTTTTGCTTATAAGCTATTGGTTGAAATTGTAAAATAAATGTGGAGGATATGGCTGTTTCATGTATTGATGTTTAAGGTATTTCTATTAATCCAGATTTTCTCAATGCCATAGTTAATCCTGAACCTATAATTGTTGCAGCTATTAACATGGTGGCTCTTTCAGTGGCTGAGACTGGAAGCATGTACATGAATAGGGCAGGTATGTCGGGTAGACCGAGACTTGCAAGCCATTTTTCAATGCCCTTCCATGAAATGATTATTCCTAACGTGTTAATGAAAATTAGATTTCCAGTCATATGATCAGCCATTATGCCTACATAGCTTGCTAGAGCTACTCCGATTATGTTTTTTATTTTGCTTCCAGACCAAATGAAGTCTGAAATTCTCCATTGAAATATGAGGACAATTATTAGAGCTACTATATGCATAATTGGATATAGTGGAGCTGACATTCCTACCCATGTTATATACCATCCTATAACTAGGCTTGCCATAATTCCTAGAGATAGGATCCAAGCTTTCTTATTGAACATTTTTGAGGAGAGTCCTCCTGCTGCTAATGCTCCCATCAATGGGCATAGAGTCATAGCTAATCCTACGGGTCCTGGAGTTCCTGGTGGGAGAAACCATGCAAGTATAGCTCCAAGAAATGCTGATATTGCTCCTAACCATGGTCCAAGAATAATTCCATAAACTGGACCT
>JANZKD010000078.1 GCA_025061245.1 Candidatus Culexmicrobium profundum | reverse complement strand
TGAGGCAAGTAATTTTAAGGGAACTTAAAGAAGATGGGCAGAGACGTTTAAAGAGTTCTAAGATTTTAATAGCTGGAGTCGGCGGTTTAGGGTCAATCTCAGCCTTATACCTCACTTTGGCTGGGGGTCGGTCATATAATACTTGTAGATCAAGATGTTGTTGACATAAGTAATTTGCATAGACAAGTCCTTTTATGATTTAAATGATATTAGGCTCCCTAAAGCTGAAGTTGCAGCTAAGAAGCTAAGTAAATTAAACCCTGAAGTTGAAGTTGAGGCAATTTCAGACAATATTAATGAAGAAAATGTTTTCAATTTAGTTAACGGTGTGGATTGTGTTGTAGATGGATTAGATAACATGAGAACTAGATATCTAATTAATAGGGTATGTGTCAAATATGGGGTTCTCTATATTTTTGCAGGTGCTATAGGATTTGAAGGAAATTTAGCCGTACTAATTCCACATGAAACAGCATGCTTAGAATGTTTCTTACCAGGCTTAGATGATGCATTACTACCTACTTGTGAAACTAGGGGTATTATCGATGTTACTCCCGGTATCATTGGTACTATTCAGGCCATGGAAACAATTAAACTTCTAGCTGGAATTAATAGTGGATTAAGAGGTAAACTTCTAGTCTGCGATTTCGTAACTATGGATTTTATAACTATAGACTTGAAGAGAAATCTTCAATGTAAAATCTGTGGAGAGCAAGTTAAGATCAGAAAGTCTGAGCATAAGCCTAGAATTGTAATTCTATGTGACAGTAATACTGTCAATATCAATCCACCAAAACCTATGAAAGTAGATTTAGAAAAGATGCAGCAATTATTGGAAGACAATTACAAGCTCTTGATTAAATCCTCATTTGCAATTGCCTTTAAGTATCGCGACGATGTTGAAGTAACAGTTTTCCGTAATGGTAGAATGCTTATTAAGAATGTCAGCGATTTTGATGATGCACTTAAAATTTATTTAAGTTTAATTAGGTCCTTATCCTCTTCTATACATTATATGTTATGATGCATCTTGTAAATAGCCGTGAATTCGTAGTGCAATGATTTAGAAGTAAGCCTACTAGATAGATGAATTAAGCTGACATAATATTTCTATACTCGTATTACATAAAACAATGTGATGAGCACAAAACCTTTATGCGAGTTAGTTGTAAAATACATGCTTCCAGCTCTTAGATACTTGATAGCAAAAGAGTTAATTGAGAATTATGGTTTTCCTCAAATATCAGTAGCTAAGGCCCTCGGATTATCACAAGCGGCAATAAGCTACTATATGAATTCTAAGAGGGGGCAAAAGTGGGTTTCAATTTTATCTGAAAATGAGGAGGTCATTAGACTGATTAAATCTACTGCTAAGGAAATCGCTGAATCTAAAGAAAATGTAAATATTGACCTATGTAAACTATGTTCAATGATTAGAGAGCTAACCTTCTAACCTTCATAAATATTAGTATACTATAAATTTGAATTAAAAGCTGGAAGACCAGTTTTTCTGTAGTAAATGCTGGCTTCTAGTTCTAACTAGAGTTGAGAATTTGGGGGGAAGGGGCTCAGTGTTGCCGGGTTCTGCCATTAATTGGCAGTAACCGCCGAAGACACATCATTGCCTGTAATACTGTTATCTTCAACTGTTAATTTATTTTTACATCATATCTCTTAGACTGCAATTAATTGATTACCAAATTTCATGACGCCGGGGGCGGGATTCGAACCCGCGCGTCCCTTTCGGGACACAGGCTACCTAGTTTTCGCATATTTTCTCCAGGCCTGCGCCTTAAACCTGGCTAGGCTACCCCGGCTCAAATTATTATATAGTTGGTTTTGCTCTAATTTTTATTGTTTATGTTTTACCCCATGTCTTGGGGTAGGTTCCTCTGTCCATTATTACTCTTTCTGTTTTTGCTACTATTCCTTTCTCTGCTTCTAGTATTTCGTTTGATGTCATTTTTGCTTTTGCTAGGGCTACTAGTTCCCCTTTTTGTGTCATTATTGCTATTAGGCTTCCTCTTCTTATTCCTGTTTCTAGTCTTAGTACTCCTGGGGCTGCTAGGTCTGCTCCATGGCATATTGCGTCGACGGCGCTGTCTCTTATTATTATTTTTGGTAGGTGTTGGATTGCCTTTTCTACTGGTAGTATTGTTTTTCTTAGTAGTGTTTCATCTTTCTCCTCGATCCATGTTTCATATGCGTCTTGTAGATCGTATAGGGTGACTAGTGTTTCATCTTCTTTTAGTGGTCCTGATCTTGTTCTTCTTAGTTCTTGCATGTGTGCTCCTATGCCTAGGACTATCCCTATATCATGGCATAATTTCCTTATGTATGTTCCTGCTTGACATCCTACTCTTATTAGTACGTCTTTTCCAGAGATTTCTAGTACTTCTATGTAGTAGATTGTTCTTATTCTGACTATTCTTTTTACTGATGATTTGAGTGGTGGTCTTTGATATATTGGGCCGATGAATTCTTCGCATACTTTTCTTATCTTGTCTTCATCTACTTCTCGGTGTAGTCGCATTACGCATATGTATTCCTTTCCTGCGTGTATTAGTGCTCTTATTGCTTTTGTAGCCTTTTTTAATGCTACTGGTAATATTCCTGTTACCTTGGGATTTCCCCGCCCGTTAAGGGCTCTAGGGTTCCCGCATGACCGGCTTTTTCTATTTTTAGTATTCTTTTCACCCATGCAACCACTTCGTGGCTTGTTGGTCCTGGGGGTTTATCTAAATTTATTACGCCGAGTTCAATGTATTTTTCAATGTTTCTTTTTAATGGTGGACAGCCATATTTTGGGTTTGTTTCCTCTTCTGCTTTGATTAAGATTTCTCTTTGGATATCTGCTGGTAGAGTTTTATATCTCTTCAATTATTTCACCAACTATAACAATATACATTTTTCCTAAAATTATGTGTAGTGATGTTAGATTTGTATTTTCATTATTTCCTTCATTTTTTCTAGTAGTCCTGCTTCTTCTAATGCTTTCTTAACTTCTTCATCTGATGCGTCTGGCTTTATTTCAATTTTATATTCTGTTGGTTCTAGGTGTTTTATGTTTGCTCTTCTTCTCTTTACTCCACTTACATCTTTTGGTCCAGTTACTAACACGTATCTGTCGTCAATTAAGTCAACTATTACACATTTTCTTCCAGCTTCTCTACCTCTAGTTTTAACGCATATTCTTCCAATTTCAATTGCAGCCATTTTCCGCACCTCAGAGCTATCTTAGGTTTCATTGATGTTAACAGTTTCTTTGTTTCTTAAACTTTTCTTTTTAATGTAGTATTCTATTAGTTTTTCTAGTATTTGACTTACTTCTTCTTCTTTCCATTTCTCTGTGTTTATTACTATGTCGTAGATGCTTAGGTCATCTAGATTTATTCCATAATATTTTAGGTATCTTCTCTTGTTGCTTTCTTCTCTAATTCTTATTTCTTCAAGTGCGTCTTCAATTGATTTTCCATCTCTTTTAGCTATTCTTTTCGCTCTAGTTTTTAGGGGTGCTGTTAAGTATATTTTTATGTCTGCATAATCCTTTGCCATCCAGCCTGTTAGATGTCCGTCTATGACTACATTACCCTTTTTTGCTTCTTCTATTGTTTTATTGTCAGCTTTGAAGTCAAATTTACTGTTTACTTCAGCTTTTGAATGGAATTTTTCTAATGAAATTCCCAGCTTTAATGCCATTTGTCTAAAATATTTTCCAGTGGAGAAGTATCTTAGATTAAATTTTTCTGCTATCTTTTTGGCGTGAGTTGTTTTTCCTGATCCTGGTGGTCCACTAACTGTAATCACTATTTTGTCTTTTGTCAACTAATCTGTTGCCTCCCTTATGGCGTTTTTAATTAGTTTTTGAAGGCATGTTGAGCATATTGTTCCGCCGTATGGTCTTGTAGGTCTCTTTGAGCTTTTTGGTAGTTGTCTGAGTTTAGCGGGTTTCAGTCTAGGTACTCCGTGGAGTTCCTTTTTGCATATTGCGCATTTAGCTGGGTTTGGACGTTTTTTAAAGTAGTGTAATACAATTCTTCCACCAGGAGTTCTAACATATTTTCTTCTTAAGCTTCGAGTTCTAAGTGCTCTTCTCGGCATTTATTTCACCTCAGAATGATAATTTAAACACCTTTTGAATTATGGGTAAAGTTAGGAGTGAGCATAATATATACCAAGTTACAAAACTTGCTTTATCTCCTGCAAATGGAAGAGTGAATGGAAGGAAAGCTACAACATTTAATTCAGTGGTGAATGCTCCTGAGAATATTATGAAGAATATCCATAATGGTAGCATGAATATTAGGGATGGCTTCATTCTTTCAGCCATTAATTCAGCTTCAAGCTTTTTTATGTATGGTTCTTTCTTTCTAAGTCGAATCATAAGCTTCTTGTCTCCTGATGTTAATGCTTTTCTCATCTCTCTTCTCCATTGAGATATTTCGGATGCATATTCTCTTAACTTCTTTACATCTAACATGAGATAGTTGGCTAGTACGGTTGTTAATCCCACTCCGAGGCTTATGGCTAAAACTGATATTGTTGATAGTGGTGGATATCTGTATGGGCCGAGGAGATTTCTAATTATGTCAACCAGCCAATCTAACACTATGCCTCCCTCACGTCTAATGATATTATGCTGATGTTGACCTTCTATTTTTTAGGTTAAAAATATTGCTATTTCTCACCCATTATTCTTCTAACCATTGGATAGAGTTCCTCTATTTGTTCTTGAGTTAGAATGTTCCAGTATTGATAGATTATTCCTACTGTCAATAGTACTCCCATACCTGAACCTATTGCACCTATAAGGTCTGCTAGTGCTGCTATTATTGCAACTATGATTCCGCTTAGTACTGTTAATGTGGGTATGTATCTACTCAATAATTTTTCAATTATTTTAGGTGATCTTCTGAATCCTGGGATTTGAAGTCCTGCTTGAACTAGTTGTTGAGCTTGATCTCTGGGGCTTAGTCCTGAAGCTTCAACCCATATGACTGCGAATAATACTGAGCTTGCAATTAGTATTAATGAATATATTACGGCATGTAGTGGGTCGGTCATAACTGAACTTAATCCTGTTGGGGGAGTTACATAGTATGCTAGTCCTCCTATAGGTGAATTATTAGTGGCGTTAAACATTCCCAGCCAATTTAGAAATACGTTTGTGTTATTGTAGTTAAATTGCCTCCAAACCATTAGTGAAACTATTTTTAAATCTACAAATAGCATGGAGGTGAAAATTATTGGAATATTTGATACGTATAGGAGTTTTAATGGTATTTTTGTTCTTAAACCTCTATACTTGGGAAATGCAACGGGAACTTCTATTCTCATTCCTTCTAGGTATATTACAAATATGAATATTAGTAGGGTTGCAATTAGTCCAGCCATTCCTGGTAGGGCGCCTGGTCTAACAAAAGCGTTCCATATGCTTTCTCCACTAATTATTGTTTGTATGAAGGCTAATACTGCTCCTAAATATTTTCCATCACTAGCAATTAAGGGAGAGAATGTTTGCCATGCAATTTGCTGTGCTATTCCTGTTGCGATGAAAAGGCTTACTCCACTGCCAATTCCCCATCCCTTTTGAACCATTTCGTCAAGTAGCATTACTATGAATGTTGCCATCATTAGCTGTACGAATACTAGAATTATAGCGTCGATGGGAAGCGGTCCGAAGGCTCCCCCTAATATGTATGCTAGGGATTGAATTGCACCCCATACTAGAGCCATCAACTTTTGTGCTCCTGTATATAATGCTCTATCTCTTGGATCTTGGAAGTCTACCTCTAGAATTCCTGATCCGACCAGTAATTGCATTATTAGTCCTGCGGTTACTATGGGTCCAATTCCAAGTTCCATTAATGTTCCACGTTTGGCTGCAAATAGCATGCGCATATATAGGAATGGGTCGTATCCTACTCCTCTAGTAATGCCGTAAAGAGGTATTTCACTCATGACTAGATAGATTGTTAGTACGATGGCTGTCCATATGATTCTGTCTCTTAATGCTAATTTTCTTTCTGGTCTAGATACTTCGGGAATTACTCTTATTATTGGCTCAAGGATGTCAAGCGCCTTAGGCATTTTCCACACGCTCAAATGCTATTAATTTGTTAATTTATTATACTTTAATTACTTCTCCACCTGCTTGACTTATTTTTTCTTCGGCTTTCTTTGAAATATAAGGTGTAATGACAATGAGTGGACGAGTTACTTTTCCTCTGCCTAAAACCTTGTTGTATCCTAGCTCTAACACATTTATTACTACTTTACTTTCTTTTAGTTCTGCTTTTCCTTTTCTTAGTAGTTCAGAGGCTATTTCATCTAGTAACCCTATGTTTATGACTTTTTCATTTGCTCTCATACTTAATGGTGTTTTAAATCCATGTTTTCCAAAGTAATCTGGAGCATATTTTCTCACCCAAGTCCAGTGATGTTTATGTCTGCCTGATCTGCCGAATCCACCCTTCTGTCCTTTACCTCTGTGTTGCCCTGTTATTCCCCATCCGCAAGTTCTGCTTCCTCTGTACTTTCTTATTTTTTTCCTTCTACGTACAACCATTTTTACCACCTAGTTTATTTTAATGTTAGTTCTCTTGGTAGATTGTTTCTTCTTCTTTATTATGATTTCTAGTACTCCATTTCTATAGGTTGCTTTAATGTTTTTAACTTCTATATTTGGCGGCAAATTTATTTCTTTATGGTATTTTTTATCTTCATTTAGAACCGAGATTATTAACTTATTTGACTTTACTCTTAATTTTATGTTTTCCTTTTTCACTCCAGGTAATTCTACGTAAATTTTTATAGATTCCTCTTCTTCAATAACATCGATTAACGGTTCTATTTCTTCTTTTATAAAGGTCTGATTGAGATTTGACTTTATGTTTCCAAATTCTCTAATTACTGGTTGACCATTGGGTCCTATAGAGATTGAAAAACCATATACGAATGGTTTGTTTAAATTTTTAAATTCAAGGTTTCTTTCTGAAAAGAAATTCTCTAAGATTCTCCACATTATTCTTTCCATTTTTTCTAGTTCATCAAAAATATTATCATATGGAAAATGCTTTTTCCTTCTTTTAAACCAGTCATCATCAAACATGGTAAGCCTCCAAATATTAACACATTTTTCTTATTAACTCATTTATTTCTAATCCTCTATATCCTAATTCTCCACCTGCTCCATAATGCTTTTTAATACTTCTCTTAAATCCTCCACTTGGAGGATGCAGTCTAAATACAGGCTTAAGTTTGGGTATATCTTTTAATGATATTTTTCCATCGAATATAGCTTGAGCTAATTTCTCTATACTATTTATTCCTACTGTTTTTTGTATGTATTCGTCAGTTATCTTCTTTCCTCCTTCTAATTCTCCTCTTCTTCTTAATAGGTATGCTAATGTTTCAGATGTTATTTCTCCCCATGTCACATAGTCTATGACCTTTTTTAGCATTCCCATGTAGCTTGGTCTGTCATCAATTATTACGGCATGGTTTTTTCTATGAAGTCTAAGCATTTCTAACGTGTCTTTTACTTCTCTTGATATTCTTACTCTTCCTCTTAATCTTATTACTGCTAATAATCTTGGCAAAGCCAACTACCCCACAGTTCTTCTTTTCAAGGTCTTTTTAAGTGCATTATAAGTGGCCTTTGCAAAGTTTAGTGTAGTTCTAGTTTCTCCTCTTGTACGTGTCCAGACATCTTGTATCCCTGCTAG
>JANZKD010000077.1 GCA_025061245.1 Candidatus Culexmicrobium profundum | reverse complement strand
AATATCAAACCTTCCATATGGAATGAGAATAGGTAGAAAAGCCTTTATAAAAACATTATATCAAAAATTCCTTAAATCCTCCAAAAATGTTTTAAGCGAAAATAATTTACTAACACTTCTAACTACAGAGTCTTCTCTACTAAAGAATATTGCGAAAAATTTAGGATATATATTAAAGAAAGAGAAAATTATATGGCATGGTAAATTAAAGACTAGTATGATTTTCCTAGAGCTTCCTTAAATCTCTCAGAAAGCCTTAAATAATGCTATGCTAAATCCACTAGGCGAAGGAGGGTCAAAATGCCATTAAGACCTGGAAGATGCTATAGACATATAAGTGGGCCACCATATACTAGACGAGAATATATTAGTGGTGTTCCTCCGCCAAAAATTGCCCGTTTTGATATGGGTAATCCACGTGGAGACTTTCCAGTACATATAAAGCTTGTATCCAAAGAAATAGGGCAAATCAGACATAATGCATTGGAAGCAGCACGTATTTCAGCCAACAAGATTATGGAAGCAATTGGAAGAAGTAATTATCACCTAAAAATTAAGACTTATCCTCACCACGTTCTCAGAGAAAATAAAATGATGGCCTTCGCAGGTGCAGACCGTCTACAAGATGGTATGCGACTTGCATTTGGAAAACCAATTGGAACAGCTGCAAGGGTAACTTCCGGTCAAACAATAATTTTAATACGTACAAAACCTGAATACATTGAAAGAGCAAAAAGAGCATTAAAAGTTGCTTCATCAAAAATATCTGTTCCAACAAAGATAGTAATCGAATATTTAACTCCTCAACAGTTATAAATATTAATCTCCAAGAGCCGGGGTAGCCAAGTGGTTAGGCGGCGGACTGCAGATCCGCTTTACAGGGGTTCAAATCCCCTCCCCGGCTCTAACATAATTAAGAGAATCTTGATATTCTTCTTGATTTCAATATTTCAAAATCACTATAATCACACGAATTATAGCATAGTGCCGGGGGCGGGATTCGAACCCGCGGAAACCGGAATTCATCTCTGCCCCAATTACTTATGAGAGATTATGAGTCCGGCGCCCTAGGCCAGGCTAGGCGACCCCGGCTCTGCTTTCTGAAAATGCCTTAGAGTAACTCTTTATTAAATTTATCTTGTTCTATGGTTAATGATTTTTTGAGAGAAGAAAATTTATTTACCCTTTGTATTATTTACTATGAGTACACCGCCGGCCATAGGCAGTGGAGAAATACCCGGTCTCATTCCGAACCCGGAAGTCAAGTCCACTGCCGCGTGCTCGAGTACTGGTGTCCGAGAGGCACCGGGAAAGAGGCGTGCTGGCGGTGTACTCATTTTATTAAATTCTTGAACAAAAATTATTTATGGTCTTTATAGTGTTTCTAGTCTAGTGGAGGTTTGAATGCGACTTGATGTCTATAAACTTCGTATTTTCATTGATTAACGATAATTTTAATATTGATAAGTACATAGTAGATTTACTGTTTTTCATTACGTTTGCGTTTGTTATAACTTTCTTCAATCAACGCATCCAGGTATGGATATGGATTAAAGAAGCTGAAGGTGCTTTAAGACGTTTGAGTATACTTGTGAGACGAGCTAAAGATATAACTATTAATACAGTTAAAGAAGTAGGTAGACCTAACTTTGATCCTCAGCCATTAATCGATGACTTTCTTGACTTTTTCTTCATAGAACCTGTATCCGCTGATCCTACAGGAGTACTTCGTCGATTAGAACACATATTAGATACAAGAGATAAACGAATTGAAAAATTTGTTTCTAAAATAGCACCACATGCAGAACCCACTTTTCTACCAAATATTGAGGGACTTTTAGAAGCAACCTTGGTGCTAAATTACTTGTATAGAGAAACACGACACTTACTTCTTCTAGGTAAAAGAACTAAAAGTGTAGTACTTATAATGCAACTCCAAATGCAACTACCTTTAATAATGCGCTATGCAAATGCTTTCTTTGGCGCTATTGACGCGTTTTCTCATGGAAAACCTATAGGTGATGGTGTTGGTGCATTAGTTGCAGCCAAATTAATGCATGGAAAACCATATAAAGAAATAGCAGACAAAATTGTTGCCTCTGAATTTGAATATGAAGGCAGAAATCTAATAGTATTAAAGGCAAAGGGACCAGGAGCGGAGATAGGCAAACCTGGTGAAGCTATTGCAAGAATAGTTGCCCAATATGGCGGAGCAATATCAAGAATAATTATGGTCGATGCTGCCTCAAAACTTGAAGGTGAAAAAACAGGAAGGATTGCAGAAGGTGTTGGTGCTGCAATAGGTGACCCTGGGCCTGAAAAATTTAAAATTGAGGAAATAGCAGTAAAATATAATATTCCGCTAGATGCAATTGCAATCAAGTTATCTTTGGAGGAAGCTATATCTGTTATGAAAAAAGAGCTTGTTGAAGCAGCAGAAAAAGCTGTTAATCGAATATTGCAAATTGTTAAAGAGCGTGTGAGTGAAGGGGGAAGAGTCATAATTGCTGGTATTGGTAATACTCTTGGAATTGCACAATAGAGGGGGGTAAATAATGCTTAAAACTAGACAATCATTAATCTTTATTCTTCTTTCAATAGTATTTTCAATACTTGCCGTTGTACTTTTAGGTTTTGGTTTGTTGAAGTTTCAAGAAAATTCAGATACCTATCTTCTTTCAGATATTTTAGCTTCAGGTTTCTTATGTCTTCTTCTCTCATTGTTCTTTGCATACCAACATAAGAGACGTTTACAGTTTAAACTCGCACTGAGATATTTAAGTGTAACAGTAATCAAATGCTCAAATTCAGATTGCAACTTTAGGGAAGAACGAAAATTTAAGCGCGGAGACTACGTTTTTAAGGAGGTTGGTAATTGTCCAAAATGTAATAGCCCTCTACTGATAGAATCAATATATGCTCGGCCACTTAGGAAATAATATATTGAATGTAGTCTAAGATCTCTTGTGCTCTCTTTAAATGGTCACCTGCCTCTTTCTCAAGGTCTCGGTTGATAATTCTTATTCTATCTAGAATTTTTCCACTAATCTCCTTTATTCCCGTTAATATTTTTGTATGCTCCCTCTTACTTAATGTACGCATTATCTTTTCAGTATAATTTTCTATTGCCTTATTTGACGGTTTACTTAATGCATTTTCCCACAATGCATATTTTATCATGGTTCTCGTAATTTTCCTTATAGTGTTAAAGTCAATTTTGTATATGTTTATATAGATTTTTGTTCTTACTCCTAGATCTTTTTCTTCCTTTAAGTTAGTTCCCTGAGGCATTATCCATCCCTTTATTCCCTCAATATTTACTTTTACTGGTGGATGGTAAAATGCATTAATTTTTAAAATTGGCCTTTCTAATCCTAATGAACCAATTTCAATGTAAATCGGTCTTAATACATAGTCTATATCTTCAATGTCTTCTCCTATTGTTAAAAAAGCAATTTCAATAATTCTTTCTCCAAATAATGTATATTCTGTCTGACTTCCGACCTTAATTTTATTATTACTTGCAATTTCAATGATTTTTTTGTTAATATTCTCTGAAACTGCATTAATTTCAAAGATTTCTTTATATGTCTTTTCATTTATATTCATTTCAGGAAATATTAATCCTAAATTGCTTCGATAAAAGTACAATGCGCAAGCTGTATCAATTCCGCGCACCTTTTATCCTCCGCCCATAAATTGATAAGCTAAAATTTAACTTTTTTCTTTCACATACGCGTAAAGCTTATTTTTAAAGTGATAGTATGCTTATTGGGGTCCATATGGTTAAAAGTATTAAGCGGTTGATTTCAATGCCCTCCTATACCTATTTTAAATCGTTTGTTCTATACCAGCTGTTACCATTATTTTTGATGTTCCTCTGCGTCGTTTTATTGAGTGGTTTTACCTATGTTGCAGTTGAACCTCCTCTATGGTATATTCCTATGGGTTCAAGGATAATTTTTATTGCACCCTACCTAGACTTTCAAACCGTAGTTGAATCAGTTGTAGTGTTAATACTAATTTTGTCAAGTATCTTGGGATTAATCCTCATACAGAAAAGTAGTAAAATATTATATGATATCAAATATGCAAATACTCTCCTAGCCATAGGTTCAATAATGTTTATAGCTTCTTTCCTAGTTTTACAATACTTTCTAGCTAAAAAGATTGGTTGGATCTAGCTAGCTATCTATCATATTCACCAAGGAACATCCTTTATTCCTAATAAATATGCTATTGCATTTGTTATAAAATGTATTGGAATTGTAATCAATATTAGCACAATAGTATCCATTAAATCAAAAGTTTCAGCAAAAAATAGATTTGTTAACAATATTGCCCCTAGAAGGAACATGACTTGATCGATTATTGGTGCTGGCTTTCCCCTCGAAATATTGAGTCTTCTTTTAACAAATGATCCAGTAACATCTCCAATCATTGTACCTATAGAAAGAGTAAGAGAAATGCTTCCTTGTCCTTGTATTAATCCTACAATTGCACCTATAATACTACCTACCAGAAAGCCTTCTATAGTTTTTCCCTTCCCTAAAATTGGTTTTTTGTCAATAAATTTCTTGTTAAAATCCATAGGATGCCCTTTCCTTATGAATACTAGTGGAGCTGCATTTGCAACGTAGGCTGGAAATATTTTCCACAACAATCTTAGAACATATGGTAATTCATTAATATTCATCGACTATTCCTCTTTCCGTTATCTTGAAGAATATTTTTCTGTCTATCTCCTCTTTATTTTTACTTTTCTCAATTGTTGCTATTCTCCTTCCGCCTATTTTCTCTAATCTAACTATGCGATCTGGCCAATACTTCATGACTTTTGAAGCGACAATTTCATCCCTTTCATCTTCTAATGCTCCTCTCATTTGTCCAGTTATCATTATAGCTACTTTTTTCGTTTTAGCTATGTAAAGTAATGTTGCTAATTGTCTATTTAACATCATATTCACCTTTACTACATCCGCTCCTTCTGCTATTATTTCCCTATAATTGTCTGTTATTGTGTCGATCACTATGAACCTTAGTTTTGGTGTGATAAACATTTCCAACTTATCGATTAATTCTAATTGCTGTCTGAAATTCCTTAGCTTTATAACATAAATTCTCTCACCAACATTTTTTATTTCATCACCAATCATGTCTGCTATTCTTTCTGCAGCAAATGGGTGCTCTGTTGTTAAATATAGAACTTTGTATCTTTCTAGAGCGAAGCTAACAGATAATTGTATTGCAATAGCAGTTTTCCCTGTTCCTGCTTCTCCGTACACTAATATGAGGCCTCCGCTATTGATTTCATCACCTAGGATGCTATGTAGCTTCGAGTAATTTGTTATTCTTTTCATTCCTATTTTCACTTTAATGTAAAGTATATATAACTCTCAGCTTTCCACTAATTATGTTGAGCTCAAGTTATATGGTGAAGGGAATGGCTAGAATAGCTGTAGCGACAATGAATCCAAGATTATATTATAAAATAGTTAAAGCATTACGGAAATTTAATATCCCCTTTGTCAGCGTCTTACCACAAGAGGAATTTTCTCAAGAAATTAAAGTAGTATTAACTAGTGAATTTGAGTCATCTATTATTAATCATAGGAATAAAATCATTGTTTTTGAAGATAAAATTAATGAAGCTATATTTAAAGCAATATGTGCAGCTAAAAGTAAGAAATGCTTTAATCAACTAATTTTTGGAATTGATCCAGGCGAAACGTGTGGTCTTGTAGTACTTGCTGATGGAGAGCTTATTGCATATAAACTTTTCAAGAATGTTGAAAATTTAATTTCCTATATGAATTTATTTTCTTCTTTCCCATGTAAAACATTAATAATTAAAGTTGGCACTGGATCTAGAGAGCACTTAAATAAATTTTTAATGGCAATTAAATCAACTAATTTATCTAAATTTAAATTAGAGCTAGTAAATGAGAAATCATCTCTTCCCTCTTTCGTAAAAGACTTTAATCTTCAATCAGATATTAAATCAGCATATGGAATTGCACTTAGCCGAGGGAAATCCATTAAAGTAGCTGAGGGGTTTAAAGATGAAAATGTCGCTGTCTAGATCTCAAATTATAAAGATAGAGGGGCCAGCCTATATCCAAGTACTCGAAGGCTCTCTTTTAGTATTAGGAAAACGCATGATACCGCGAGAATACACTATTGTGCCGAAATCTAAAACTATAGTGTTTGAGGCACTTGAAGATTCACAAATAGAACTTAGACTTGGAGAGAGTGGGAAGATTGAAAGATTAGAGGATGCAACAATTCCAATTGAATGGAAAACTGCTGTAGAAAAAATCTTAAGCATAGAAAAACCTGTCACAATTATTGTCTTAGGGAATGTTGACAGTGGAAAAACTACGTTCTGCACTTTTCTAGTTAATCAAGCTTTCTTGAAAGGATATAAAACTGCCATAATTGATAATGATCTCGGTCAATCTGACGTCGGCCCACCTACTACTGTTGGCCTTGGTTTTTTGGAAAGAACAGTTGCTTCGTTGTCTGAGGTTCCTCTATTTGACGCCTTCTTTGCAGGTTCTACTTCCCCAAATGGTTTAATAGAGAGAGTGATATTGGGTTCACGTCATCTACTAGACTTAGCTCTCAAAAATAATGCTGATGTGATAGTAGTTAACACAAGTGGATGGGTTTCAGGTAGAGGTGCTCGCGCCTTAAAATTGTCACTAATACTGCTTTTAAATCCAAGGGTTATCGTAGCTATACAGAGAAGTGGTGAGCTTGAACACTTACTAAAGCCATTCCAAGGATTAGATTCAGTAAATATTATTAGAATTCCAACACCACGAGTATTACGAGTGAGAGATAGAGAGGAACGAAAGTTTCTCAGAGAGGCTTCATATAGCAGATATCTCGTAAAAGCAAAGGTGAGAGTTCTATTCATGGATAAGATTGGAATAATGTTCTCTTTTCTTGGGTCAGGATTCCCAATTCCACAAGATGAAATTAAGCAATATGAATTCCTTATAGGAATGCCCATTGTTTATGGGGAGTCATCATTTGACTCAATACTATTTATCGTAAAGGGTAGCATTACACTTGAACATAAATTACAACTAGAAGAAACTATAAGGAAAGAAACTGGTAAGGAGGAAGTTATAATTCTTCCTCAAGGATTCGAGAGAAATCTTCTAGCTGGATTGTTTAGTCCTCAAGGTGTATTTCTAGGCCTAGGTTTAATTAGAGAAATAAACTTCTACAAGCGTACCATTGAGATATTTACTCCAGTAGAAGATGAAATTGGATTGATGATTATTGGACATGTAAAAATTAGTGAGGATGGGAAAGAAATTAAGAAGCTTGACCCATGGACTTTCTAACTTTATTAATCAAGTTTATTATGAATTATCATTAGTTTAAGAAGAAATGAATATATAGCGCTTTTGAAGTTTTTTGTTGGGGCGATGAGAAATGGTATCAAGGGAGGCTAGAGTTGCTACTCTCGGTCAAATTGGAGGTGTTCCCGTACTTATCCTAAAGGAGGGTACTAGTAGGACTGTTGGACGTGAGGCTCAAAGAGTGAATGTTATGGCTGCTAGGGCAGTGGCTGAAATAGTGCGTAGTTCTCTTGGTCCTAGAGGAATGGATAAAATGTTAGTAGATAGCTTAGGCGATATTACCATAACTAATGATGGAGCAACAATACTTGAGGAGATGGATGTTCAGCATCCAGCTGCAAAAATGATGGTAGAAGTAGCAAAGTCACAGGATAAGGAAGTTGGAGATGGAACAACTTCTGCTGTAAT
>JANZKD010000076.1 GCA_025061245.1 Candidatus Culexmicrobium profundum | reverse complement strand
AATAGCACCATCCATGACTCTAAGCGAACGTGTAACGTGACCTGTGAAATCTACGTGTCCAGGCGTATCTACAAGGTTAATTACATATGGTTTACCATTCCATTCATGGTAAAGGGATACGTTAGCGGCTTTAACTGTCATTTGTCTCATTTGTTCAATGGGTACATAGTCTAAGGCTAAGGCTTTTCCAGCCACCTTAGGGGAAATCATACCAGCAGCCATTAAGAGAGAATCAGACAACGTTGTCTTGCCATGGTCAACATGGGCTAAAGTACCAATATTTCTAACCTGCTCTAAATTTCTCATCAATTTCAAGACATGCTCAGTTGTTTTGAACTTTACCATTGTACATCACCAACATCTAAACTAGAACTTGAAAGATAATACGAAAAAGGTTTCTTAAGTTTTACTACTACAACACACTTCATCTCAGCCAGTTTCAGAAACAGATTTACATTACAAAGCCAAATATAATTGACGTGAAGAAAATACGTGAAGTAGAAATAGCATTTGACAAATATGCCGATAAATATGATGAATGGTATATAAAGCACAGGGAAGTCTTCATTAATGAATTAAAGGTGCTGAAGTCCCTCAAACTGAAAGGTAGAGGATTAGATATAGGTGTAGGTACGGGAATCCTATCATCAAAAATAAACATAGAAGTTGGAATAGACCCATCAGTAAAAATGATAAAAATAGCTAAAAAAAGAATGGAAGTAATTAGAGCAATTGGAGAGAAACTTCCCTTCAAATCATCAACTTTCCACTATGTCTTGATGATTGCAACTCTATGCTTCCTAGAAAATCCCATACAAACATTAAAGGAAGCTTGGAGAGTACTGAAAGAAAACGGGTTAATAGTTACATGCATTATACCCAAAGACTCAAAATGGGGTATGGAATATGAAAAGAAAAAATACGAGGGACATAAAATATATCGCCACGCTAACTTCCGCTGCATTAAAGAAGTAAATGAGTTATTAAGAAAAGCAGGATTCTCAATTATCGAATACAAGTCAACATTGAGTTATGGTCCACATGAAAAAGCAAAAATAGAAAATCCATCGGAAAACATAAGAGATAAAGGCTTTATATGCATTAAAGCAAAAAAGCAGTATTCACAATAAAAATAAGAAGATTTAACCAAAAGCTTTACTCTCTAAAATATGTTAAATAGCTTCTAATTCCAGTATCCTTTTAACATGCATTGAACATGCCACTTCGAAATATTATTTTACATTTAAACTATATTTGAAGCAGAATCATTAAAAATATAATATTTAAATTTTTACTAATTAAATAGAAACAAAATTAGCTTTTTCACAATCATTTATAATTTTATTAACTAATAGTTAATGGGTATCTTTATGAGTATTAGGAAAGCTAGAAATATGCTAAGGAGGCAGTGATACCTGAAAGGGATTTATATGAACTCCCAAAATCCACAAAAACCTTTCCAGATCACTGCCACTATAGAATAGAAATTTCAGGTGTAGAGAGGCCATCCACACTAGAAGCCTTAATCGATGAGGCTGAGAAGAGAGATGTTCCAGTACATAGACTTATAAGTACCGTTATGGGTTCAACATTACTATCTAGAAGAGAACTTGGGGAATTTGCCCAAATGGTAGCGGATGCAAAATTGGAAGTAATACTAACTCTAGGACCCAGACCTTCACGGGATGTTGGAAGACAATTCATAACTCCAGAAGGAAAAATATCAGGACTGAGACATAGAGGTGCAGATCAATTATCACATGTTGTTGCAGATATTATGAGAAGTATTGAATCGGATTTAAAGGATTTCTGATAACAGATGAAGGATTACTATGAGTATTAAATGAGCTTGAAAAATAGGTGAAATACCAAAAGATGTAGTCTTTAAGGCATCCATATATGCTGGACATGCCAATCCAGCTGGAGCAAAAGTTTTAGAAATGTTAGGAGCATCAACCTTCAACCCAGTAGGCGACTTAACCCTGCCTCAACTAGCCATAAGACAAGCAATCAACATACCAATAGACACACACGTATACCTCTTTGAATCCTCCGGAGGATACGTGAGATTCTATGAATGTCCAGAAATGATTAGAGTAACTTCACCATACTACTTTAAAATAGAACCAGGAACAGCAAATCTATATAAACCATGGGCTGATCCAAAGCTACTAGCATTTCTAGCTAGAGAGAAGGTAAAATACGCTGAAATAATAATCGAAATAGTAGAAAACAATTACCTTGAAGCAAAATTATCAAAAAAAGGAGCATCGGATCTAGCTATACCCCAAACCATAAGAGATGATTAAAATGAAGAAGAAAATCATTTTAGAAGGTATTTTCCCAGCCCTCATAACACCCTTCACGAAAAGCGGAGAAATAAGCGAAGAAAGACTAAGAGAATTAATAGACTTCCTAATTGAAAAGGGAATACATGAAATAGTTCCGATGGGAACCACTGGAGAATTCATGTATATGAAAAAAGAAAAAAGAAAGGTCTACGAGATAGTAATCGATCAAGTTGATAAAAGTATTGAAGATGGCTTCATACCAAAACAAATTGTTGACGAAATGGTTATGATAGCAAATGTATTCGTACACCCGACAGCATCCAACTGTAAAAAGAATATTAATGGATAACTTTAAAGCTATGCGATATGCCATAAGGAAGGCCGTTGAAGGAAGACCAAGAATAAAAGAACTACAAAAATATAGGGAAATATTCAGACATCCATTCAGATATCAACCATAGCTATCAATGCAATCCTAAATGTAAATAAAAAGCAGATTAAGCTTCTTTCCCAGCAACTAATTTTACCTTACTTTTTTCAAGCAAAGACTTAACGGTTTTAGCTAAAAGTTCTGCTTGCGACGGAGTCAATCCAGTTATCTTAGTATCTTTAACACCAAAAGGCGTCTTCTCCCTAATAATAACGTCTCCTTCAGGAGTCCAGCTTATATCTAAAATTTCATCCAAATAGAAATCCCTAGGAAATATGTATGATAGAACCCATCGCAAAGTCTTATAGAAACGGCTACCCTCCAAAATGTTTTCAACATAGGCTCTAGCACCACGTTTCAAATCTATTTCAAGCTTCGTATCAGTCAAGGTAATAATATAGTCTCTAGACTCAAAGACTACCTTCATTAGTAGTCACCTAACAGAATTATAATAGTTAATAAATATAAATAGTTCTCTATCCAAATAATCATAAACTAAATAGTTTAAAATAACATTACCTTAAGAACAACCCGAACAAAACATCAATCAAAAAAGCTAAATTTCTTAAGCTATAAGCTAAATTAGGGATAAGCAATGTCTGAAAGCAAGGAGAAATGGTTGGATCTAGATATTGAAGAAGAAGAATGGAGCGAAGAAGAGGAATGGGAAGAAGCTGAAGAAGAAGCTGAAGAATAAGTAAAATTACTCATAAGCTAAATAATTTATTAAACAAACTTAAATAATATGCATTACGACGCAATAGTCATTGGTGCAGGAATAATAGGATTATCCACAGCATATCACATTAAAAGAAAAAATCCTCAGAAAAGCATTCTTGTAATAGAGAAGGAAAGCAGCCCAGGATTCGGAGCAACAGGAAAAAGTGCTGGATGCTTTCAAGGATTCTTTAAATCAGAAATAAGCCGAAAACTAGCAGTATCATCTATAGAATTCTACAAAGACATAGAAAGAAGGGCAAAATACAATTTTAAAATTAGATGGACAGGATTCCTATGGCTTTTAAATGAAAAACAATACGAAGAAATAAAGAAAGACTTGAAAGAAATGAAGGCATATGGAACCGAGCATGAAATAATAGATAATGAAATGCTCATGAAAAATCTAAAAGTAAGAATTAACGTAAAAGAAGATCAAGATGCAAAAATAATTGGATTGAACAACATACATGTTGGATTATTAGCTAAATATGCAGGAACAATAAGCGTTGAATCACTTCTTAAATTCTATGAAAAAGAATTCATGAAACTGGGAGGAAAAATAATTTACAATCACAAAGTAAATCGAATAATAATAGAACCATATAAATCATTAAACATTCCAGAAGAACCATACTACTGGCAAGAAAAAAGAATAGCAGGAGTAGAAATAGATGGGAAGAAAATTTTAGCCAACAAAACAATAATTGCTGCAGGCGGGTGGATACAGAAAATACTAGACAACGTTGGAGTAGACTCGCATATAAAACCCCTAAAGAAGAACATATACGTCATAAAAGCGAAAAATGAAAAATTAAAAGAAATACTATATGCCAAAGGATTTAATAGAGAAGGATGCATGCCCTTCACAATAATCCCCCATCCAGAGGTATACGTTAAACCAGAAATTGATGAAGAAACATTCTGGATTGGACATGGATTAACCCTTGGAAATCCATTCAAAGTAGAGCGAGAATACTTACCAGACTTGAAATTCTATGAGAAAAATATATACCCAGTCCTAAAATGCTATTTCCCTCAATTCAAGAATACCAGACCCCTAAATGCATGGTCTTCAATATATGAAGTAACAACAATTGACAGACAACCAGTAATATTCGAAGAAAACGATTTAATCGTCGTAGGTGGAGGTAGTGGATACGGAATAATGAAAGCAGATGCAATTGGAAGAATAGCATCTGCAGTATTTAGTGGAGATAAATGGGCTAAATTATATGGAGACATAAAAATAAGGTGTTCAGATCTAAGCATTAAACACAGAAGAATAGAAGAGGAAGTATTCCTCCTATAATTACACAAATAAATCTCCACTAAATAATAATTATAAGAACAACAATAAATGAAAACGGTGTATATATTGCTAAACATAGAAGAACTATCCAAATACCTAAGTAAGTTATTCAAAAAAGAAGTAAAAATTCTAGGAGTAGGAGAATTAGGAAAAGAAGTAAAAAAGCTAGATAAACTCAAAGACTTCGGATATGGAAAACCATACTTAATAAAAATTAAAATTAACAATGAAGTTAAGGAAGTTGTACTCAGCACAATAAAACCAAGCATCTTTGACCATCACCACTTCTCTGATAGAGCAAGAATACTGCTATGGCAACACCATGCCTTCAATAAACTTCCAAAACACGTTAAGTCAATAGATGTAGGAGCATTTACCATTAATAACAAAATAATTTCACTGAGAAAATGTAAGGAATTCTTCATTCTAATGGAAAAGGCTGAAGGAGAATTATACCACAAAGACTTAGACAGAATAAAAAGAGAGAAAAAGCTTTCAAAAATAGATATTGAAAGATGTAAAATATTAGCACAATATTTAGCTACCATCCACAAAGTAAAGGGTAATGACCCATCATTATACCTAAGAAAAACCAGGGAATTGATAGGTCATGGAGAATGCATAATGGGACTCATAGACAGTTACCCAGAAAACCTAGAGTACATAAAAAGAGAATTCTTCATGAAAATAGAGAGAAAATGCATAGATTGGAGATGGAAATTAAAGAATAAAACTCATCGTTTAAGTCAAGTTCACGGAGACTTTCACCCATGGAACATAATGTTCAAAGACGAAAAAACATTCATCTTACTAGATAGAAGTAGAGGAGAATATGGTGAGCCAGCAGACGACGTAACTGCATTAACAATAAACTACATATTCTATAGCTTACAAACATACGGCAAGCTAAATGGACCCTTCGAAGCATTATTTAAAGAATTTTGGAAAACATATCTAAAGTTAACTGAGGACTATGAAATGTTAGAAGTAGTCCAACCGTTCTATGTATGGAGAGCACTAGTTGTAGCATCACCCATATGGTATCCTAGATTACAATTAGATGTAAGACTAAAACTATTCAAATTCATAGAGAATATGCTTCAAATCAATAAATTTGACATACAAAGTGTAAATGATTATTTGGAGGGATAACAATAGAAGGATGGTGCATCTGGATAACAGGACTACCAGGCAGCGGTAAATCCACAATTTCAAGACTATTAAAAAAGAAATTAGAGAGGAAAGGAATTAAATCATACATAATTTCATCTGATGCTCTAAGACGAATAGCTACACCTAAACCAAAATATAGTGAGGAAGAACGAGATATCGTCTATGGAGCATTAGTTTACACAGCAAAAGTCCTAACTGAAAATAGAGTAAATGTAATCATAGACGCCACTGGAAATAGAAGGAAATATAGAGACTTAGCCAGAAAAAACATAAGAAAATTCATGGAAGTCTACCTCAAATGTAGCCTGAAAACTTGTATTGAAAGAGAAATGAGAAGAAAAGAAACCTATGGCGCCCCCACAAAAATCTATCTAAAGGCACTTACAGGAAAAAGCAAGACTGTTCCAGGCTTAGGAGCCCCCTATGAAGAAACTGAAAATCCAGAATTAATTATAAACACAGAAAAATTAAAACCAAACGAATGTGCCGACAAAATAATCAACGAATTATTTAGAAGGTATATCCACGCAGAGAAGGAAGATAATACGCAAATATGACTAAAACCTAAGCACTTAACTCAGATAAACTATTTTAATTTATTCATAATTCCAGAAGCATATTTTAACAAGCTAAAACAGATAAAAAAAGGGGGAAAACATGAAAACATTACATGAACTACAAAACGAAATAGGGAAAACACAAGTTATTATATTAGCTGGAGGAGCAGGGAAAAGACTGGGACTTCCAGACACACCTAAAGCACTAGTCAAAGTAGCGGGAGAAACACTTATCGAAAGAGAAATCAAACTCTATAGCAATTGTGGATTTAAAAACTTTAAAATCCTAATTGGACATCTAGGCGAGAAAATAAAGAAGTATTTAGAAGACGGTTCCAAGCTGGGCGTTAACATAGAATATTCTGAAGACCCCCCAGTTAAAAAAGTTGGAAAAGGAAAAGCATTGAAACACGCATTAGAAAATGGAGTAATAGAAAGAGATAGAAGAGGAATAATAACTTTTCCAGACGACCTAAAATTAGATAAATATTTACCAATCAAATTTATAGCACACCATCTCTATGGTAGAGAAACATATGAAATATGGGCATCCGTCCTATTAATCTCATCAACAACATATCCATATGGCGTAGCTAAAGTAGATTATAATGGGCTAGTCTTAGGCTTCGAAGAAAAACCCAAAATACATCTCCCCACAAACATTGGAGTTTGCATAATGGAACCAGAGGCATTCGAATTAGTAATTAAGGAAATAGACATAAATGCACCTAAATCAATAGAATTCGAAGCCACCATACTACCAAAAATAGCACAAATGAAAAAACTCTACAGCATGACGATACAAGGCGATGATAAAACAACATGGATCCCAATAAACACATTAAAGGAACTAGAATATGCAAGAACAATTTTAACAAAATAATAAACTAAAGCAATCAACTACAGTAATTTTCTAAATATTTAAACCTCTTTCTCAAAACACCCAGCAAGAGAATAGCTGGAACAATAGAGAAGATTACATGAATCCCATTATAAACACCCGTGAAGATAAGCGTCCAATATAATGCCTCACCACTATTAGGCAGATAACCTAACACATTTTGAAGCACAATGGAAGCAAAATATAGATATCCAGGTGCAATCCAAAGCAATACTACAATGTTAAATAAAGACATTGCCACTATCCGAATCAATCCACCAACACAAGAACAAATACCAAAATAATACTTATTGAATCGAGGATTTGAATAAAATTTCTTAACTAGGGGAGATGTCAGTTTAAATCCAATAAGCATTGAAATAACAGCTGCAAACTTCATGGAAGGACCTAAAATATCACCGCTACGATACATTAAGAAAAACCAGTGAAGAATAGAGCAAACAAAACCTGAATAGGGATTAATTATGAAATATGCAATAACAGTAGGAATCTCAGCGAAATCAAATTTCAAGTAGGGTAAAATAGGATAAGGTATTTCAAACTTTAATACAGTTAAAATCATTGAAA
>JANZKD010000075.1 GCA_025061245.1 Candidatus Culexmicrobium profundum | reverse complement strand
CCCCTAGTTCCTTAGCCATTGATAATAGTCTCTCACTTCTACTGGATGCTATTATTTTTCCAGTTCCAGCCTGTTTAGCTGCAATTACAGTTGATAATCCAATGGCTCCTAAACCTATTATTAAAATTGTATCTCCAAGTTTAACTGATCTCTCAACAGCATATGCAGCTGTTAAAAACATATCGGGAATTAGAACTGCATCCCTTAAATCTACGTTATCTGGAATTTTTATTAATGTTCTTTCTGGATTAGGGATTTTCATATATTGGGCAAAGCATCCATCGATATTTATTCCAAACATTTTCCTTCTCATGCAAAGCTGAGGTTTACCTTTAATACAAAATTCACATTTACCACATGAAGATAAATACGCACCAATAACTCTGTCTCCCGGCCTAAATTCTCTTACATTTCCTCCTACTCTAAAAACTCTTCCAGCATATTCGTGTCCTAAGATAACTGGATATTTAGCAGGTGCGCTTCCATTGAATAGATGGATGTCAGTTCCACAAATGGCTGCATATTCAATCTTCAAGATTACTTCGTCAGGCTTTAAGGCTGGTAGAGGTCTATCTTCAAGTCTTAAATCTCTTTTTCCATAAAGTACGGCTGCTAGCATTATTCTCACCGATAATCCTTTTAAACTAACAAAATAATACTTTGCCATAGTAATTAATGGTTGTGGTGATAAACTTGAATGTTAATGAGGCAATTGAGAGAGTGGTTAGAAAAGTTGATGAAATGCATGATGAAATCGTACTTTTCCTTAAGGAAATAATAAGCATTCCAAGTATAACTGGTGAGGAAAAAGAGATTCAGCATTTTATAGCATCAAGATTGAAGGAGTGGGGTATTGACTATGATTTATGGGAGATTGATGAAAATGAACTGTTAAAGCATCCTTTAGCTGAAAAACCTAAAATTTCCTATAAAGGAAGACCGATGCTGGTTGGAGTTTTACGTGGTGTTGGTGGTGGAAGATCACTAGCGTTTAATGGTCATATAGATGTTATTCCGCCTGGTCCTGAATCTTCATGGAAGCATGATCCATTTGCGGGAGAAATCGAAAATGGCTTCCTTTATGGTAGAGGAGCTTCAGATATGAAGAGTGGAGTAGCTGCCTATACCATGGCTGTAAAAGTCCTTTTAGATGCTGGCTTCAAACCTAAAGGAGATATCTATTTACATTATGTAATAGATGAGGAATACTCAAGTAATGGCACACTTGCAGCTCTCTTAAGAGGGTATGTAGCTGATGGAGCTATTAATGCTGAAGCCAGTGATCTAGAAGTGCAACCAGCAGTGTCAGGTAGCATGTGGTTTACTATTGAAGTTGCAGGGAAAACTGCCTCAATGTCAAGGATCTGGGAAGGAGTTAGTGCTATTGAAAAAGCATGTAAAATAGTTGAGTTAATAAATAAGTTGTACAAATTAAGAGTTCAAACGAAAAGGCATCCACTATATCCTGATGTCAAAGGTGTGTTGGCACTATTTTTAGGTGTTATGGAAGCTGGAACATATCCAAGTGCATTACCTGATAAAGCAGTTCTTAAAGGTAGAATGGGTCTTCTACCGGGAGAGACTATTGAATCAGCAATCAATGAGCTTAGAGACTACATATACGAGAATATTAAAGATGATGCATGGCTCAACTCTAATAAGCCAATAATTAAGCAAGAGGGATATGCAGGTGAGGGAGTTGAAATCGACAGCAATCACTCAATAGTACAGACCATAGTTAGTTCATACAAGGATGCTTTAGGTGTTAATCCTATAGTTAAGGGTCATGAGGGTGCGACTGACATGAGAATACTGATGAAAATGGGGGTTCCAACGGTATGTTTTGGGCCGGGAATGATATCAGAAATGCATGCATATAATGAAAAAGTAAGAGTGGAAGATTTAATAAAGGCTGTTAAAGTGATGTCTGCCTTTATACTAAGATGGTGTGACTATGAATATGTAGGCTGACTTGAATACAGTGAGTTCAATTAGAGCTATACTTATATTTCCACCATTGAGCATTTTTTCATAAAGGCTTAATATTTTCTTTCTATAGCATTTTTTGTGTTGTACATTATATTCACTACTGGGCAGTGTAATTTGAGTTGTAAATATTGTGGTGGTAGTTTTCCTAGTGATGTTGTTCCTTGGAAGGTTGAATACTCAGTTAATGACTTAAGAAAATTTATTGAGGGTGATAATAGTCCTGTGATTGCTTTTTATGGTGGTGAGCCTTTATTAAATTCGTCTTTTATTCAAAGTGTTATGGATGAAATTGATTTTGCAAAATTTGTTATACAGACTAATGGATTGTTGGTTAAGCATTTACCTGTTCGTTATTGGGAGATGTTTGATACGATTCTTCTTTCAATTGATGGTAGAAGGGAGGTGACTAATTATTACAGAGGTTATAATGTATATGAGAGAGTTGTTGAGGCAGCTCGATGGTTGAAGTCTATAAATGTTAAAGCTGACATTATAGCACGTATGACTATTTCAGAGAGAAGTGATATTCATGCGGATGTATTTCACCTTTTGTCTTTAGGAGTTTTTGATCATATTCATTGGCAACTTGATGTTATTTGGAGTGATCGATGGAGAGATTTTGATTCTTGGTGTACTAATTCATATAAACCTGGGATTAAAGCATTAATTGATCTCTGGGCGAGAAATGCTATTAATGGAAAGGTTCTTGGTTTTGTGCCTTTTCTAGCAGTTTTACGAGCATTGATTTTCGATGAGAAGCTTGATTCTCCACCCTGTGGTGCAGGTTTTTCTTCGGTTGCAATTGTTACTAATGGAAGTGTTATTGCATGTCCAATAGCTGTTGATGCTAAGTGGGCTTATCTTGGAAATATATTTGAAAATTGTTGGAAAGATGTTTTTGGTGGAAGATTTATTGGAGAGCCTTGTGTTTCATGTTCATATTTTGATCTTTGTGGTGGTCGTTGTCTTTATGCATATTATGAGCGTTTTTGGGGTGATGATGGCTTTAAGAAAGTGTGTTCTCTAACTTGTTTTATGATTGATGAATTGAAGAAAATTAGTGGCAAGATTTTGAAATTGATGATGAATGGAGTTATTGATCCAAATTCGTTGAGATATCCTCCATTTAATAACACTACTGAGCTTATCCCATGAATTTATTGTTTTACACCTATTAACAATAATTTACCTTCTATTGCATGTGCTTCTATTATTTTAACTCCTCTTTCTCTATATCTTTTGAATAGTTCTTGAAGTCTTAGTGGAATTACGTTTTCAACGTGAATAATGACTTTTCTTTTAGGGATTTCGTGTAATTTCATTTTATTAATTATTTGATGGACATGAGCCTTCACGTCATGGTTTCTTTTTTGGTACTCCATTCTCGTTCCATCCTCTCTTCCTATAGTATGTTTTTATCATTTGTTCCATTTCGCCTTGTTTTACTATGTGTTTTTTCTGTTTGTAATCTACCTCTTCATTTAGGAATCTTGGGGGTAAATAGTCATCTTCTTTTTTGACGCCCATTTTTATATTGATAACTCGTATCATTGTCACTATGTTGCTTGCAATTTGTTTTAATTCATTTACTTCATAGTTGAATCCTGTAGCTGCATTTAATAGTTTGGTCATTATTTCCCAGTCATAGATATATCTGCCAAATTTACAGATTGGTAATGAATCATAGAGTATTCCTTTATTTTCTAAATCTATTATTGCATCAACTTTTTCTTCTCCAGTTGAGTATCTGTCACCACCTAATCCCATTAGATCAGCATGATATCCCATTAATCTTAAGTGGCATGCTCCTCTAAATGAAACAGCATAGGAGAGTATCATTCCCTTTAGTGTTCTTGGATCATAGCCTGGCGGCTCTAGGCCCTTTACATGAATAGCCATGTCTTTTAATCCAAGTTTTTCTGAAGTTTTTGCTACACCTTCAGCTAGTAAATCTCCTATTCCCTCTCTTTTCACGATTTTATTGAGTAGCCATATGAAGCTGTTTACGTCTCCATACTCAAGTGTCTTTTCACATTTTATTTTTCCTCTCTTATATGCCTCTATTGCAAAGGCTATTACATTTCCAGTTGAAATTGTATCTAAACCGTAATCGTCTATGAGCATGTTTAAGTATGCCATAGCTATTGTATCTGTAATTTCACATAGACCCGCTATTGCAAACGTATTTTCATACTCTAGAGAGACTTTAATTTGACCATATTTTGGATGATTTATCTCTACATACTGATGACATGCAACTGGGCATCCTATACAAGTCATTTTTCCTTTTCTATATTTCTTATAGGCATCCCATGAAACTTTCTCATAACTATCTAGTTGGACCTTGCTCCAGTATCTTGTTGGGAAGAATCCTAGCACATTTGCTACTTCAACTGCTCCCATGGTTCCTCTAAGGGCATAGCTTTGAATTGACTTGTGTTTCTTCATTAATTCATACAAGTTTTTAGTTAATTCCTTTAGCTTTTCAAGATCATAATATTTCAATTGCCTTCTATCTGTTTTAATAACTATTGCCTTAAGGTTTTTTGATCCAAATATTGCTCCCCCACCAGTTCTTCCTGCTTGTCTCCAGTAATCATTGTTTACGCATGCAAATTTAACTAGTTTTTCTCCTGCGGGTCCTATGGTTAAGATTGATGTATTACCTTTAACTTGTTCTTTCAAAGTTTTTTCAGTTTCAAATGCACCTAATCCCCATAGTTTAGTGGCGTCTTTAATTTCTATGTTTTCATTGTCTATTAGAATATATACTGGATTTGAAGCTTTACCCTTTATGATTATTAAGTCGGCTCCAGCCCATTTCATATAGCTTCCAAAACTGCCTCCGATTACTGAAGCACCAAATATTGATGTTAATGGGGATTTAAAGACAAGTATTGCTTTTGTGCTCATTGGAATTAAGCCGCCATTAAAGGGTCCGGAGGCTATAATTAAAGTGTTATTTGGGTCAAGTGGATTGAACTTAAAGTCATCGTGAATTTTTTTGAAATAGTATGTCGCTAATCCTAGCCCACCAATATACTCTCTAGCTAATTTTTCATTTAATTCTTCAATCTTAGCAGTTTTTTCTGTTAAGTTAACTTTGATTATTTTTCCTCCATATCCTGGAATTTTCATGTTTTACCTCCTATAGGCATTATGATTTTATGGTATTAATTATAATTACTGAGCTATTTTGTCTAGAGTAAAATTTATCAATTCACTGTTAATTAACGTATTAATCCGCTGTGAGGTTCAAGTATGGGAAGTAAGCTACGTAGACTTTCAATGCTCTTTAAGGGAAATATAGGTTTAATGACTTTGACTAGTGGTTTATGGAATTTTGCTGGTCAAATGGTGTGGCCTTTTTCTTCCCTGTATTATTTGGCGCTAGGAGCTACCTATTTTGACCTTGGATTAATTTCAGCCTTGTGGGGGGCTTCAAGAATTATTCCAATAATTATTGGGGGTTACCTTACTGATCTCTTTGGCCGTAAGAGACTTGTAGTCTTGTTAAGTTTTATTTTATCTTTCGTAAATTTGTCTCTTGCCTTTATACCATCATGGGAGTTTTTACTGCCTGTAATGATTATTGACGGATTTGTTTCAGGTTTGAGAGAACCTGCATTTGGTGCGATCATTGCTGATTCAACAATGCCTAACTATAGAGCGTTAGGTTACGCCTTATGGAATTTTGGACCAATACTCTTTGGTATTTTCTCTCCATATATTGCTGGGAAATATATTGATGAAGTTGGTATCATTTCCTCTATGCGAACGCTTTTTATCATTGTTTTTGCTTTTTCATTTGTTGCTTGTATTTTGAGATTATTGTTTTTGAAGGAGACTTTAGTTCATCATGATGAAAAAGTTACTATAACACCGAGGAAGATGATAAGTGGTTTTAAAGATTTATTTCATCAAGTTCATCAGTCATTCCTTATATTAATTTTGATTTTCGCATTGATGGGTTTAATAAATGGGCTTACTGGACCATTTGGCGTTACTTATGCGACTAAGGATGTAATTCGTTTAACTGCTTCTCAATGGGGGTTAATTTCGATTTCACAAACCACTATTAAGTTAATGCTTGTTCCAATATTCGCATATGCCTCAGATAGGTTTGGTAGAGTTATATTTATAGCTAGTTCCCTATTTTTGACTGGTTTTTCTGGAATTCTATTTGTCACAAGCTCTAATTTTGAACTTGCACTAATCTCTCTTACTCTAAATGCTTTATCTTTAGGGATAATTAGTATAAATCTTCCCGCTCTTTTTGCCGATTATATTCCTAGGAATTTGAGGGGGAGAGCTATAGCTCTCAGAGGGGTGACGGCTCAATTAGCATCAACATTAGGCTCTATTGTTGGTGGCTATCTATATCAAGAGATTAGTTATGCTTCTCCATTCATAACTGCTTCAGTAATTGCTTTTTTAGCGTCTATTGTAACGTTTTTAACTATTAGAGAGCCTAAAATTAGGGAGGAATAAAATATTAATTAAAATCAATCATTTCTGTAGTTGGCTAATACTAGGTGCCTGATATGAAGGAAAGATATGCTTTCACTCTCTATAAAATTGCTATTTTAGGTGGATGTTGGAAGCCGATTTTTATTTCCACAAAGGATTTGGGTGATCAGTTGGGAATTTCACAGCAATCTGCCTCTCGTAGATTAAAGGAACTTGAAAGAATGGGTTTAATAATTAGAGATGTCTCTAAGAAGGGTCAATTTATAAAGATAACTGATAAAGGAATTGATATTTTACGAGATTTATATTCTAATCTTAAGAGAGTTTTTGCTGAGGCACCTAAATCATTTCTCATTACAGGATATGTTTTCAGTGGATTTGGTGAAGGTTCATATTACATGTCAATACCATATTATTATGAGCAGTTTGTTAGTAAATTGGGTTTTAAACCCTATCTCGGTACATTAAATTTAAAGTTGAAGAGCTTTCATGACATTGAGATTAGAAAGCTCTTAGAATTTCTTCCTGGAATTGAAATTGAAGGTTTTTCGAATGAGAAGAGAACTTATGGTGGGGCTAAATGCTTTAGAGCTAAAATTAAGAATATTGATGGAGCTGTGTTAATTATTGAGCGTACTCATTATGGTAAGGATGTAATTGAATTAATTTCTCCAATTAAAATTAGGGATGCTCTTAACTTAAAGGATGGCGATGAAGTTGAGGTTGAAGTCTTTTTAGAATCTTAGATTAAATCTAATTATCTATTTTAAACTGAATTTCCGCATTACATTTTCAATTTTTTCTCCTACAATTGTTATGTCATCTATTTTGCCGATCCCTTTAGAAGCAGCCATAGCAATATGCTTTATTTCAAAAGAATAAAAGCCCATTACCCTTGCAGCTATAGCATCTGTTGCAACTGGATCTTTTCCAGCGATTATTAAGTTCATTTCTATAGGTCTGCCATTTACTGGTCCTTTTCCTTCCATTGCTATGAAACCGTCTATTACAGTTAAGGCTGGCTTAACAACACTTAAAATATCTACAATTACTTTTTTTAATCCTAGTGTAACTTTTGTTGTTGTGTGTTTTTAATTTGGCTGCACTTACTATGTTACTTCTTAATACTATTTCGGGTAGGGTTATTTTCCTTAGAGTTTTCATAGTTTTCGAGCTTAATTTTCACTTTATTTTTTGTTTTAGATAAATTTATGAATGGGACTCCATACTTTTCACAGACACTTTTTATTCCGGTTGCAATAACTGCTTTATCTGCATTTGTCATTGTTGCGTTTGATTCTACTACGTATATCTCATCTTCAACTTCTTTTAGTTTCTGAATTAATGCTTCAACTACTATTGGATCGGTGGTGGCTCCAGTTCTTCAATCTTTTGTAGAAATTAAATTTACTTTAATTAGTATTGGTTTTCCACTTAGGTATGATAAGTCGCCGATTAATTCTAGTGCTTTATGAACCGTTCTTATGCTTCTTTTTCCCTTTACAAT
>JANZKD010000074.1 GCA_025061245.1 Candidatus Culexmicrobium profundum | reverse complement strand
TTTATCAGCTTTCCATTTCATTAATTTTGATGGTGTGACTATAACTGAGGATTTTAATGCTGGAATTGTACCTGCAATTGCAACTGCAATTGCAATTCCAATTGTAGTGGAAGTCCATGTTATTGAGACCTTGGGATAAACTTCTATGAATAATCCTAGAATTCTAGCTATCTTATAGAATGTTAACCCTACAATATATCCGAGGCCGCCTGAAATTATTCCTAAAATTAATGCTTCAGCTGAGAATAACATTGAAATGTGACTTGGATTTAGTCCAAGTGCTGATAGTATCATGATTTCTCTTCTTCTCTCATAGACTGAGGATAACATTACAATTGATACGTTGAATATTGATAATATGAGTGATAATGTAGCTTCCATCCCTCTTGTTTCTAAGTATGTTCCATATCTATATTCTAAAGTTTTATTTGAAATGAAGGCTAATGTTCGATATCCTCCCCTTAATGCAATATTCTTTGCTAATACAACTATTTTTTCTTCATCTTCTAAACTTGCAATTATTCTAGATGGAAATGCGCTTATTTTACTAGCGTCTTCCCACCATAGAAATATGATTTCCTCAACTTCACATTCAACCACTTCAATTATGGGTTCTTCTCCATCAATCATCACTATCTTGGATGGTGTTAATATTCTCCCATCATAATCAATAATGCTAAATGCATTATCCGAAACTATTCCCGATATTTTAACTTTAATTCTACTTTTAACCAAGTATAAATAATCCCCAACTTTCAAGTTTAATGTTGATGAAGTTCTTTCGGGAATTACAATTTCTCCACTCTTCTCTGGCATTCTTCCATCTATTAGTCTTTCTTCCATTTCTCTGTATATTGGGTCTGCTCTATTGGAAAATGATATGATTCCAAATATTGGTAATTTATTTTCTGCTTCTTCAATTTTTACCATATAGTCTATGGGTGAAATTGATGGTAATGTTTCAAATTTAATTGAAGTCCATAGAACGTCTTCTCTTTGATTTAATGTTTTAATTATATCTCGATCTAAGGGTATGAATGGTTGCTTTACGGTGGTTGGCTTAATTTTATCAACTAGTATTCCCCTAAATTTAGTGTTATTTTCGTAGGTTCGCTCCATTAATCCCTCCTCAATGCTAACTGATGTTAGAGAGACGAATCCGCCGATTAATATTAATATTGATAGTATTGTTAATATGGTTCTTAGCTTTCTCCTCTTTAAGTTTCTTTTAGCGAGAGAAAATATTGATGCGAGTATGCTTTTAAATGTTGTTCCTCCAGGTTTTTCTTTGATTAGTTGAGGCCAAGTTATTATTGCTTCTGTAATTATGATTGACATTACTGCCCATAGTGTAGTGTCATTTAAATTGACAAGTTTGGCTCCAGGGAATAAAGTGTAGAATATTGATAGTGTTATTATGTATAAAATTATTGTTGCAGTAATTTTCCCTATTCTTTTTTCGAATATTATTTCTCCACATACAGTTGATGTTAATGCTAAGAGAAATATAATCATTGATGTTGAGCTTGAAGCTTCACTGAAGGTTGCTTTAATTTTCTCTTTTATGTTTAATATGGAGATGAATGCTTCTCTTAGATCTACATAACATGCTTCATATTTTCCTTCTTCTAATTTTGCTTTAGATAAGTGTATTAGTCCGCTGACTCTACT
Organism: Candidatus Culexmicrobium profundum; assembly: GCA_025061245.1. GTDB lineage: Archaea > Thermoproteota > Methanomethylicia > Culexarchaeales > Culexmicrobiaceae > Culexmicrobium_A > Culexmicrobium_A profundum. The sequence goes on along the minus strand of JANZKD010000074.1, from coordinate 6,427 downwards.
AAGTTTTGATTTGAAGATTGACATGTAAAATTCTTTTTTCTCTGCTTCTTTAATTAGCTCTTGAGTCTCTGAGAGCATTTCTTCTACCATTTTGATTGAATGAGCTAATGATGCTCTCTCTATTTCGATCTCTATGCTTTCACCTTGATTCAGCTGTATAGGTTTCTCGGTGAGATTGAATTTTAGTGTTGTTATTTCTCTTTCTATAAGGAATGCTGCTTGAACAATTATGTTGACATTTAATTGTGCTGGTATTACAATTGTTCTGTCTGTAATTCCAATGTTCTTAGAGTATTCAAGTAGCATTCCAAAGTTTTTCATTAATCCTGGTGTTTCATTTCCATCGAGTATTTCAACTCTATATTCAGCATACTTTGCTGGTTCATCTGTTGCTGCTGTTATTGCTTTTCCTTTTATTATTATTGAGGCTGCTTTCATTAGGGTGAAGTTTACTTCAATATTGCTTTCTACTTTGACTTCTTTGATGTGAATTGTATAGTCGAATCCAGGGGTTGAATTTAAGTCATGTGTAACGATTACTTTATAATATCCCTTTTCAAGGTTAACTTCATACTTTCCATTATCTTGAGTAAACGTTATGTTAACTAGCTTCCATACATTTTCTTGGAGTTTAAAAATTATTATTTTAGCATTTTTTAATGGATTTCCCTTTACATCTTTTACGTATCCAGTTATAGTGTAGTAGCTGTTTTCTGCGTATACTATTAAACTGGATATTAGTGCTAAGGTTATTATTAGGGCAATCACAATTTTTCTCTTCATTTTCTCAAGAGTGCTTTAATCGACTACATATTTATTCCTTTACGTTCTATATTCTTTTCACTATATCTTGCCAGTTTTCATTACTTACTTTCTTAATTGTTTCAGCTAATAATTTGGCTGTGTTTTCAAGATCGTTTAATGATACTATTTCTCCAGGTGAGTGCATGTATCTTAGTGGTATTGATATTAGCGCTGTTGCAACACCTTCTCTTGAAACTTGTATCACCCATGCATCTGTTCCGCTTGCACCTTGAATAGGGTTTCTCTGATAAGGTATGTTTTTCTCTTTGCATATTTCTTCCATTATTCTCCATAGTTTAGGATGGAAGTTAGGTCCTATTCCTATGGCTGGACCTTTCCCAATTTGTATTCCTGAAACTTCTTTTTCTTCGATATTATATGTTGTTGCATGTGTTACATCTATTGCAATTCCTATATTGGGGTTAATTCTGTATGATGCAGTTGTTGCTCCTCTTAATCCTATTTCTTCTTGTGTTGTAGCTACTGCATATATGGTTGATGATAATTTTTCATTATTTAAAAGTTCTAATGCTCTTATCATCACTGCAACCCCTGCCTTATCATCTAAGCCTACACCGAGTACCTTGTCTCCTTTTGCAAGCTTTCTCATTTCAAGTATGGGTGTTGCAATGCATCCTAAATTGACACCTAATTCTAAAGCTTCTTCTCTACTTGATGCTCCAATGTCTATTGCCATGTCCTTTACTTTTACTGTCTTTTCTCTTTCTTCTCTTCCAACTAGATGTGCTGGCTTTGCTCCTATTACTCCATATAGCTTACCTTTCTCTCCATGCACTACTACTTGTAAACCATAAAGTACTCTGTGATCAAATCCCCTTGCAGAGAAGTATAAGTATCCTTTTTCATCGATATGATTAATCATTAAACCTATTTGGTCCATATGTGCTGCAATCATAATTCTAGGTTCATCTGCTGTTTTCCTTATTCCAATAGCATTGCCCATTACGTCAACTTCTACTTTTAAGCCTAATTTTTCATATTCTTCTACTATTATTCTCCTTACTTCATCTTCAAATCCAGGTACACTTGGGGTTTCAATTAATTTTTTAAGTATTTTCTCAATTCTAATAATTTCACCCCCCCATGCCTATATAATGGTTTATTTAATGACTGATTATAGCTAAAGCTTTAAGTATTTTTTATTCTATTTTATAGAGGGTTTGGTTACTTGCCATTTAAGCTTTCAAATAGGTTGGAACCTTTAAAGTATGCTATTAGGGATTTAGTTCCTATAGCTAAAGAAGTTGAGAAGGAAAGTGGACGTGTAATTTACCTTAATATTGGTGATCCATTGAAATTTGATTTTGATACTCCTCAGCATATTAAGGATGCTCTAAGTAAGGCAGTAGAGGATAGATGGAACTTTTATTCACCTTCTGAGGGTATTCAAGATTTAAGGGAGGCTATTGCTTATAAAGAGAGGACGTTTAATAATGTTCAAGTTAATCCATCTCATGTTATAGTTACTGCAGGTGTTTCTGAAGCAATTAACTTTGTTGCTGCAGCTCTAATTGATGCTGGGGATGAAGCACTAATTCCTGGTCCTGCATATGCTCCATACGTCAACTTTATTCAGCTTTATGGTGGTAAACCTGTTCATTATAGGTGTATTGAATCTGAAGGTTGGAAACCTGATTTAAATGACATTAAAACTAAGATTAATGAGCGAACTAGATTCATATTAATTATTAATCCGAACAATCCAACTGGAGCTATCTATGATGAGCATGTTGTTAAGGAGATATTAGATCTAGCAGCTACCTATGAGATTCCAGTAGTTTCTGATGAGATTTATGATAGAATTGTCTATACTGAAGGTGTTTTTAAGAGTACTGCTTCACTGACTAAAGATGTTCCTGTAATTGGTTTAAATGGATTTTCAAAGGTTTATTTAATGACTGGATGGAGGCTTGGATATATATACGTTAAGGATCCAACTGAAAAATATGTTGACAATATTGTTTCTCATTTAAATAAACTGGCTAGAGCTAGATTATCTACTTGCACCCCTGTTCAAAAAGCAGGTGTAGTTGCTCTCAGGGGTTCTCAAAGACATGTTAAGGAGATGATTGAAAAATTAAGGGAACGACGAGATTATAGTTGTAAGAGAATTGATGAGATTCCTGGTTTAAGTGTAGTTAAGCCTGAAGGTGCCTTCTATCTTTTCCCTAAAATCGATTTAAATGGGAAATTCAAGAGTGACAAGGATTTTGCATTAAGTTTACTATATGAAGAGCAAGTTTTAGTGGTGCATGGATCTGGTTTTGGTGAGGGTGGCGAGAACCATTTTAGAAGTATTTTCCTTCCACCAATAGAAATTCTAGAGGAAGCTTTTGATAGAATTGAAAGGTTTTGTAGGAAAAAATCGGCTTAAAATTTCTTTCTTTACTTTAAAATATGATTTAGCCATTTTTAATGCTAGTTTTATATGTGCATTTGCATTTTTTAAGACCACTTCTCCGTGGCCTGGAAGTAGAGTATTTACTTCAAGTTTAGATATTCTCTTTAAACTGTCAATAAGGTCGCTTATGTTTCCTGTTGGTAGGTCTGTTCTGCCGAAGCTTCCATTGGCGAAGACTAGGTCGCCGCTAAAGATTATATTGTCGATGAGATAGCATATGCTGCCTGCTGTGTGTCCTGGTGTGTGTAAGGCTTTTATTGAGATGTCGCCTACTTTGATTTCGTATTCCTCATTTATTCTAACTATTAACTTTTTAGCTGCTTCAAGACGCTTAGCTAGAACTCCTGCATCTAGTTTATGTATGTATATTGTGGGTTTGATTTCTCTTAATATTTGTTTTAATCCATTGGTGTGATCTCTATGTCTATGAGTTATTAGTACCTGTTTAATTCTATTTATGTCGATTTTCAGTTTTCTTAGACTTTCAATTAAATTTGAGTATGGTGGACCATATCCTGTGTCAATTAGTGTAACTTCGTTGGTGGCTTTATCTTCAACTACGTATACATTGGAGCTTATACCGTAGCTAATTGCTGCATGTACTTTCATTCGGTCGTTGTCTATTAATGTTAAATGTGCTTGCAATATCTACACCAATATAATGTAAAGTATCCTCCTAATTTAAGGTTTCAAGTAATAAATTTGACAATGTTAAATGATTAATAAGTCTTATTTGTTCTATTAGAATTAAATTATGGTGTGCATTATGCTTTATTTCCGAAAGCTTTTTAATTTTTAAATTAAACTTTTCTTGGTTAGTGGGAAGGGGTTAATAGTTGGATAGGGAATTAGTGAAAGCTGCCTATATTGGAATAATGCTTTTTGGTGTAATTAGCTTATGTGGTGACTTGATTTATGAGGGTGCTAGAAGTGTTATTCCACCTTATTTGCAGTGGCTTGGTGCTCCTGGTGTAATTTTTGGTTTAGCTATTGGTTTCGGTGAGTTTATAGGTTATGGTTTAAGGCTTCTTAGTGGTTATCTTGTTGATGTCATTAAGGGTTACTGGCTTTTCACAATTTTGGGTTATACTTTACTTATCGTGGTTCCATTGCTGGCTTTTACTAATAGTTGGGAATTGGCTATAGTTCTCATTTTAATTGAGAGGCTTGCTAAAGCTCTTAGAAGTCCCGCTAGAGATACTCTTCTTTCTCATATTAGTAAAAGTGTGGGGGCTGGAAAGGCTTTTGGTCTTCATGAGTTAATGGATCAAATTGGTGCTGTTGGTGGGCCTGCAATAATTGCTTCAACATTATATTTAAGTGGAGGTGTATATAGCCAAGCTTTATTAATGCTTTTTATCCCATATTTACTCTTAATTCTCGCTTTATCTACTGCTTATACTAAATTGAGACCCTATACGAGTGATTTGGTTAGTAGTGGTCGGTTTAAAACTTTAAGTTTTACTGAAATGCCCTTTGAATTTAAGCTTTATTCTCTCTCAGTTTTACTTAACACTGCAGGGCTAATACACATTTCTCTGATACTTTTTAGGGCTGCACCAGAAGTTGCATCTTGGTTACTGCCAACCATTTATCTAGTGGTTCAAGCAGTTGATGCTGCAACAGCTCTTATTGCAGGACTAGCTTATGACAAGTTTGGTAGAATAGTTTTAATTTTACCCTTCATTCTCTCTATTCTACCTTCGATACTGACTTTTTCTGGAGTTTTTAACCTAATAATTATTGCTGCATTATTATTTGGAGTAATTCTTGGCATGCAAGAATCCATATATCGAGCTGCTGTTGCCGATATTTCTTCATCAGAGTTTAGGGGGTTGGCTTATGGTTTATTCTATGTAGCCTATGGAATTGGGTATGTTATAAGTGGTACAATATATGGTTTTCTATTGGATAATCAGCTTAATTTACATGCAATAGTATATGCATTTATACTTCAGATTTTTGCGTTGATTTTGTTGAAGAAGTCTATTGGTTCATCTATGCCTAGTGGTGAATAAAGTTTAAAAGTTATTATTTATTATCAATAGAGGTGGCGGTGTTAAATGGTGAAGAGGCATACGCTTTACGAATATGACTATCCAAGTGGTAAGATTACGTTAAAGAGAAGGCTTTGTCCTCGTTGCGGTCGGATAATGGCTGCGCATGAAAATAGACATTCATGTGGATATTGTGGATACACTATATATTTAAAAAGTGAATCCTCCTAATAGGCTGTTAGCAAAAAAGAATTAAGTATCTTTTTACTATAGAGGCAAAGTATCGTTAATTAAAAATTGAGAGGTTCAAAATTGAGTGAAACAGTACTTACTGGTGCATTTCAGCTATTAGCTAAACCTGTGCGGAAAGCTTTAATTAAACGTGGATTTAGGCAGCCTACACAGCCTCAAGAAGAGGCAATTCCCTTAATTCTTCAAGGCAAGAATGTGCTTTTAATTGCACCCACAGCCACTGGCAAAACTGAAGCAGCGCTTTTACCAGTTTTTAGTATGTATATAGAGAAGCCGATTAAGCCTCCAGGAATTAAAATCCTATACATAACTCCCTTAAGAGCTTTAAACAGAGATATGCTTGAAAGGTTCGAGTGGTGGAGTAAGGAATTAGACATTAAAGTGGCTGTTAGACATGGAGATACTGAACAATCTGAAAGGACAATGCAGGCTCGTTCTCCCCCTGATCTATTAATAACTACTCCGGAAACATTGCAGGCAATACTTTCTGGAAAGGTTATGAGGAGGCATCTAAGTCATGTTCAATGGGTTATTATCGATGAGATTCATGAGCTAGCTGAGGATAAGAGGGGTTCACAATTATCATTAGGACTGGAAAGATTAAGGTATATTTGTGGTAGAGATTTTCAGGTGATTGGTCTTTCAGCTACAATTGGTTCTCCCAGCCTTGTTGCACAATTTCTTGTTGGTGTGGGTCGACCAGTTGAAATTGTCCAGGTTCCTGTTGCAAGATTAATGAAGCTTAAGGTTGTATTTCCAGAACCTTCTTCAGAGGATTATGAATTGGCTGCAAAGCTTTATACGCATCCTGAAGTGGCAACTAGACTTAGACTTATAAGGAACTTGATTGAAGGCCATAAATCTGTATTGCTTTTCGTTAATACTAGAGCTATTGCAGAGGTTTTGGCTTCTAGATTTAAGGTTTGGGATTTAAATTTCCCAGTTAGTGTTC
>JANZKD010000073.1 GCA_025061245.1 Candidatus Culexmicrobium profundum | reverse complement strand
AATAGAAGTAAAAGAAGCAGCAGACGCAACAGCAGACGCAGTATGCATACTAGGAGTATCATCCAAAGCAACAATTGAAAAAGCAATACTAGAAGCACAAAAACAAGGAATATACTCAATCCTAGACATGATGGAGGTAATCAGCCCAGAAGAAAAAATAGAAAAACTATACTACAAACCAGACATAGTCCTACTCCACAGAAACGTAGACGCAGAAAGAGCAGCAGCAGAAGCAGGAAAACCATGGCAAACCCAATGGGGAAACATAATGGCAATAAAAGAAAAATTCAAATGCCTAGTAGGAGTAGCAGGAGGAATAACACCAAAAACAGCCAAAAAAGCACTAGAAAACGGAGCAGACATAATAGTAGTAGGAAGATACATAATAAGAAGCAAAGACCCAAGAAGAGCAGCAGAACAATTCCTAGACCAAATGCCACCAGACCCAGACACCATGAGACTAATACTAGACGAAGACGAAAAAATAGGAGAAATCTAACCAACACAAATATAAATAAAAACTAAACTCAACACAACATGGGCCCGTAGCTCAGCTGGACAGAGCGCTGGCCTTCGGAGCCAGTGGTCGAGGGTTCGAAAGAAAACCGAAAATCCCTCCGGGCCCGCCAACAAAAACGATTAACCACAAACACAACAAAACAAAAATAAATACCCACAAAAGAAAAATAAAAACTAGAAGCGGGGGTTGCCGAGCCAGGACAAAGGCGCGGGACTTAAGATCCAACCCGAAAAACGGGGCCCAGACCAACCCGGGTTGGATAGGTTCATCCCGTGGCGAAGGCCTTCGTGGGTTCAAATCCCACCCCCCGCACCACTAACTTATTTTGCATGTGAAAATGCTCAGAAACTTGCTGGTTAGATGTAATGAAATAAGAAGGATGTAAAGGAATGTAGGTTAAAATCCTGTTATGAAATTATTGTTTTAATTTTATATGGACTATTGTTCTTCTAGTAGTTCGAAGACTACTTTTGTTATCGGTTCTAGTGGATTGGATTTATTAGGGAAAGTTTTTAGCCCTGTGTCTATGAGATCGTAGTTTAGTGCTTTTACCCATAGGTTGTCTATTTCTTCATCAGTCATTCCCTTTTGTTTGAAGTACTTGATAAATTCCTCTTCAAATATTCTGGATTTACCATAATAATTGAAAACCTCTTTAATTAATTTTTCAACTTCTTCTTTACTTAGTTTCTTCATCACCTTTTTATTGAAAAATAACTCTTTAAATTTTCGTTGTATTCATTCGTTAGGAATTTATGATAAAATGTTTTCTATTATTTTCGTGCCTATTCAATTTTGATATGGAATTAACTAGAGTCAGTGATTAATTGTGGAATAAAATAGCAGTCAAAACTCAATTATCATAGTGTTTTCTAGTGGATGATGATTCATTCTGGTTCTTCTGGTAGTTCGAATACTATTTTGGTTAATGGTTCAAGGGGATTTGATTCGTTTCGGATTGTCCATACACCTACTTTTATTAGGTTGAAGAATAATGCATCGGACCATAGTTGGTCTATTTCCTTTGGTGTCATTTCTTTTTGTTTGAAATATTGGATGAATTCTTCTTCGAATATTCTATTTTTACCATAATGGTTGAAGACTTCCTTGATAAGTTTTTCAATTTCCTTTTTCTTCAATTTGTTCCACCTAGTCTTCACTATCTTGTTCGAGAAATTCTTTAAAAACCTTGGAGTCCCTCTGATTGTAATTTTATGGTTCTGCTTATATCTTGGTCTTACCTGCTTAATTCTTTACCTTTTAGGATTTTCCTAAATTGCACACCCAGATGTTATTATGAGAAGTTACTATCTAGCTCACTTCATTTTATTCCCATTCTGTCAAAATATTGGAGCATACTAATTTAGTATTGAATTGAAGTGAAAATGGCTTATTACTAGTGTGGTCGTAGCTCGGTTAACCCGTATTTTTTAGCTACTTGTTCAGCCTTTCTGTATATTTTTAGTGAGAGAGGAAGGGTTAGAAGAGAGAAGAGTAAGAGGTATAATATGCTGAAGGTAGGATCTGTCATTTTAACTTTTCCTGCTGTAAGAGAGTAAACCATTAGTGATATTGAATGTGTCTGGGGATCATTAAGACAACTCTACTCCAAAGTTCTCTCCATAGTAGATACGGGATTCCGAGTGCGAAGAAGAAGTATAGCAGGAGCCCTGTTATCCCTCTGAATTGTCGTATGGACTTGTATGCGATATGGATGCCTGCAAGAACTATAGATATGCTTGTGTTAGATAAGGCTGTTAGAATAAATGCTACAATAAACATTGGAACATCGAACATTATCGAATTTGTCTCTAATACTCCTGGTAGGAATGCCATGATAAATACTGGGATAAACATCCATACAGTATAGAAATTGGAGAGATATAGTGACAGTATTGATTTGAGTGCTAGCATGTAAGCTTCATACGCTCCAGACCTAATCGTACGCATAACTACATCAACAAACTGAAAAATGAATGATACATTTAGCATCGCCGCGAAGAATGTGGCGCCAACCTCACTCATTGGCTTAGCTCCCAATAGATGGAGTGGAAGTGCCACCACAATGTACATTGCCAGAAAATTCACAAAAAATAATAGAGCGTCTTTTTTCCTCGACATAAGCTCCTCCATTTCAATCTTGAAAATAGTCCATGAATCCCTCAGGATTTTAATCCAATCGCCTGTCATTCCTCCACAACACCTCTGCTCCTCTTGTAGAAGGACTTGAATACTTTCTCAAGTGATGGCTCCATAGTAGATATAGAATACACTTTCACAATAGAAGTGATTTTTGTTAATAGATAGTTTAAATCATAGTTAGACTTGAGTTTTACAATTACTTCATTAGAAAATTCTTCAACATCATAACCTTCTTCCAAGAGACGTTCAAGCAGAACTCTCGGCTCACTGCACTTAATCTTAACTACTTTCTCAATAGGTGAGAACTTTCTTAGAATGCTCTCGGCTTCACCATAGGCTAGAATTCTACCTTTATCTAGAAAAGCTAGGTAATCGGAAAGTTGCTGGGCTTCATGCATATTGTGAGTTGCTAGAAAAATGGTAGTCCCCTTTCTACTTATCTCCTTAATATAATTCCTTATTCGCTGAGCATGTAAGATATCGATGCCTGAGGTAGGCTCATCCAAAAAGAGTATCTCTGGAGAGTTTATTAACGCTCTACAGAGACTACTACGAACCTTTAAACCTCGGCTCAGCTCGTAAATCCTCTTGTTTCTATGCTCCTTTAAGTCGAGAAGATCTAGAAGCTCATTTATCCTCCTTTCAAGCTCTACTCTACTTAAACCATAAAGTCGTCCAAATAACTTGAGATTTCTCTCAATAGTCATGTGCTCCAAAAGATATGTTCTCTCAGCACTCATAACGCCTATTAAGTGCTTCACAGATTCGAAATCGTCACTAATATCGTGTCCAAGTAATTCAATATATCCTGAATCAGGTTCTAGGAGTTTAGTAAGTATTCTAATGGTGGTTGTTTTCCCAGCTCCATTAGGTCCTAGATACCCTAGTATACAGCCCTTAGGAAGAGAGAATGATACCCTATTTAACGCCACTACCTTACCGAAAGTCTTAATCACATCTTCAACTTTTATAGCCAACGTCATACTGAAGCCTCATTTACAGGTTTTCCCAAAAAACCTTCCACTAATTCTCTCCCCACACAAGAATTTAGCAAAACTATACAGGGACCCTTTAAACACATAAAAACTGACTCCTCAAATTATTTCTTTTTTAATACTCATTATATAAATGTCGTTATTAAATAAATGATATGCATTCATAGATCATACTAGAAAATTTTAACTGGAAACATTACAATTACTATGAAGATGGAAGAAATTCAAATTATTGGAGGAAGTATAAAGGAGAAATTGGAGAACACAAAGTTCGCTATTCATGTAATTGGTAAGGCTTGGGAATATACGTGGATGAATGGATTTAGGATAATTGTATCGGAAATGCTTGATCTAAAACCTGGTGACAAGGTGTTAGATGTAGGTTGCGGCGACGGATGGTTTTCAATACAAAATGCACTTAAACATCCTGACGTTGAGTTTTTAGGAGTAGATCTTTTTGAGGCACAGGAAGCTGAGGAGATCTCAAAGTTAATTGGAGTTGAAAACTGTAAGTTTTACGAGATGGATGCCCTAAACATGAATATTAGAGAGAAGGTTGATCACGTAGTTCTTTTTATGGTGCTTGGAAACATCTGTGAGAATTCCTCTGATATTGAAAAACTATTTAGAAAATGTTGGGAAATTATGAAAGATGGAGCAAATTTACTGATAGTTGAAGCCTTCGAAGAAGACTTTCCAAGAGAGATTAGAGGGAAATTAAGGAAGTTATATGAACTCTATAGGGAGATGGGGAAATCTCATGGAGAAGACAAGGAAACCATTCTAAGTAGAAAAGTGGTCTTAACGATTTTAAGGAATATTGGATTTAAGAAGCTGAAAACCACTTTGAAGAGTTTTGAGTGGTACATGGTTGAAGAGGAAGTTAAGAGGTATTTTGGCTTTGAAGAGCTTCCATTTAAAATCCCGGAGAAATTTTGGGTATTCGATAAACCTAAGCAAGTTACAATAATTATTGCAATGAAGAAAGTTTAATATCTATTATCACACACATCAAAGTTTTCATAGGTATTCGCTAAGTTGATAATGGATAGAGATATTATTTTCGCGATATACTTATTGTGATGAAGGGTGTAAGTTTATGGATAGAGACACTTGGATTTTTATGGGGCTTGTAGTATTGGCTCTCATCTTCGTGTCAATAGTGTACTTTAGTTTTTCTACGTCAATTCCTATTGGTACACTTGTTTTCTTGCTGATTCCATTGATATGGAATTGTATTGTTAAGAGAAGGTCGGCAAAATATTTGGGTTTTGTCTTCGATGATTTCTTTAGGAATGTTGGACTGGGTATATTGATTGCGTTTGCTCTTGTCATCTTTATGATAATAATTGAGCTTAATTTTCAAGTTGAAAGCTCGGTAAGGGAGCTTATGCTTAGGAGTAAGAGTCCTGTTTTCATTTTCTTGGAAAGTTTTTCATTTCCAGAATCTGTTTTAATGTTTTTTATGTATAATTTTTTGGTTCAAACATTTGGGGAAGAGGTTTTCTTTAGAGGTTTTATACTTAGAGGATTGTTAAATAGGGTGAAGAAGCATTTTGCGATTATTATTTCGTCACTACTTTTCGGGGCAGTTCATTTACCGCTTCTTTTCATTGCTCCAGGATTAGTTAGTCTATTTTTCGTTATTAATAGTGTCTTGATAGGCATAATTTTTGCTTACATTTTCGTTAAGAGAAAGAGTCTTATTCCATCTTGGATAGCACATACAATAGCTAATACTTTTGCCTTAATATTTATCTAAAATAAAATGTCATACATTCCATGAAGTGTTAGTGATAGAGTAACATATAAAGACTGAAATGATTTGAAAAGGCAATCATTATTTTAAGTGAAAATGGACGATAAGCATTTGTTAATAATAAACCAAGCCTACATCAAAGCATTACACTGGAAGTGTTAAGCGCTATCAAAGTTTTGATTATGAGTGTTTATGTCAGTCAGCGCTCTTTGGAAATTGTAGGTTATGGTTGTATAACTAAAATTCAATCTTTAACCAACTGTAGTTATCAGTTTCTCTATGTTTAAGTGTTTCACTAAGTAAAATGTTAAACCAATCGTTATTAACAAGATGGTTAACATACATTCAATAATGTTCCAAGAAATGATGTTATTTGTTGATAGTTTTTTCGGTATAATGAATAAAATTGTGAATATAAGGAAGAAGACAATGTAATTAAGAAATTGTATTTGCCTCATACCTAAAACATATTGAAGATATCCTAATAAACCAATAAAAGATATGATAGCTAATGGTATTACTGTAAGAATGTACACTATAATGATACTTGTTATAACGGTTTTTTTAAGAATTAGAATGGATATTGTTGAGATTGCTGTAAGAATCCATGATGGTATTGAAAGACCTAATACTTTTCCAAGCCATAATTCTGGTAGATTTATAGGGGTGCATAACAGTGTCTCAATAATTCTCTCACGCTTCTCTCTTACAAAACTATTACTCAAATTGAAACCTAGCATTACTCCTATGATAGGTGCTATATAGAATACAAAGGCATCTATGCTGAGAGGTAAATGTTTAAATATTGTTAAATTTAGTAGAGCTAAAAAGAACAGTATGCTTAGTCCACTTGACAGTAAACTCTTATCTCTTAATATATCCCTTAATTCCTTTTTAACAATAATAGATACTATAATTACTTTTTTCATACTAACATCCCCTTCTGACAAGCTCTAAGTATACTTCTTCTAAGGTTTTCCTTGGTTTTGTTATTTCCCTGATTCTTGCATTAATTTCCAATAAATCTTGTAGAAGTTTTGATTGATCTTTATTTAAAATTACACTTATTTTTTCTCCATATCTTTTACAATCTATTACATATGTCAAATTCTTTAAATATTCATAAACTCTTTGAGACTCATTTTCGTCAATAAAGCTAATCTCTACTAATGGTTCACTAAAATTCTTTATTAAATTATCAATAGTGTCTATTGCTAATATTTTACCATTCATTAATATAGCTACTCTCGAGCATATTTTTTGAATCTCATTTAAGTCATGAGATGTAAGGAAAATTGTTATTTTCTCTTCTTTAGAAAGTTTAGTCAATAAGTTTCTTACTAAATTTCGTGCTTCTGGATCTAATCCTGATGTTGGTTCATCTAGAAGTAAAACTCTTGGATTATTTATTAATGCTCTAGCGAAAGCAAGCCTTCTCTTCATACCTCTTGAGAAATGGCCTACTTTCACATTTCTATATTCATATAGATTTACAAGTTCTAATAATTTCATAATCCTCCTTTTTCTTTCCGCATTATTTTTTAATCCATAGATTTTTGCATAAAAATCTAAATTTTCGAAAGCCGTAAACCTTGCAAATAGACCATCACTTTCTAAAATAACACCTATTCTGCTTCTAATCTTACTGTTTTTAGCCAGCGGCTCTCCTAAAACCAAGGCTTTACCCGAAGTTGGTTTGAGAAGCCCTAGAAGAATTTTTATAGTTGTAGTTTTACCAGCACCATTAGGACCAAGATATCCGAACAAATCCCCCTTTACTACTTGGAAAGTGATTCCATGTAGTACTCTTTTTCCATTAAAATCTTTAACTAAATTTTTAACTTCAATTACCCATTCCACTTTTTAACCCCCATAATTGAAGTAATATTTTGAAAATACCATCTTCAAAGGATGATAATTACCATTGAAAGCGTTCTTTAAGACAGATACAATTAAGAGTACAGCTCTTAACGTTTTATTTTTGAAGAAAGATACAATGTTGAAGGTTTCATGAAAATTCATTTCCAGCCACTAGGCATTATCTTAATATTAACAGTAAATAATTCTAAAGTTATTGACTATGGGTCAAGAATACTAGACAATTATATGGAGAAATGCTCTAAAATTAATTTAACTTAAAATTTAATAAGTCTTCATATATTCTGAGAAAAATTAATTTTGCCATTAATAACTCATTATACGATAGTTATAATATTCAAAAATTTTTATCGAAAAGGTTATGGGTTTAAATTTTCATTGCATCTATTCGTTAAGGGATTTCTGATGAAATGTTTTCTATCATTTCGTACCTATTCAATTTTGATATGAAATCAAAAGGCTAGAGTAGTAAGTAAATTGAAGGATAAGTATTGAATAATCCTATCCTATTAGGCTTCTGATCATATTTTATGTTATTTGTGAACCTACTTTGAGGGGTATTGGGTTTTCATATATTAGTCCATTTTTTTGGTTAGTTTTTTGATGTGTTTGCCGTTGAATATGATTATGGGAAGCTTGTTGTCTAGGGCGGTGGCGATGAGTAAGGCGTCTCCAAGTGGAACGTTCTCATCAACACTTATTCTAAATCCTCTATTTGAAGGCGGGATAAGTTTTAATCCTTCTGCTATTAGCCATATTTTTCGTGCTACATTTATTCTGGGCTTTATTTTGTAATGCCAGTATAGGGTGTTGTATGTTTCTAGGAGAGTGGTAGTTGTCACACATAGTTCTATTTCGCCTTTGATTCCCTTTTCAACTAGGGGTTTCGTGTAGGGATTTGCTATGTGATTGTCTATTAGAGCATATGAAAGAATGTCTGCATCTATTATTCTCACTCTTTATATCCTCCATATTTATGCTTATCA
>JANZKD010000072.1 GCA_025061245.1 Candidatus Culexmicrobium profundum | reverse complement strand
TGGCCTCGGCATTGGAGGCTGCCCATAGAATCTATATGCGTTTCCAGTTGAGTTTACTTTGTCTTTTAGGGCTGTGTAGGTGTCATAGATGTAGTTTTTAAGTATTCCCTTTTCAATTATGGGTGTGATTTGTGTTGGGTAGCCTTCATCGTCGAAGGGACGTGTGTTCCATCCTCCATTCATTATTCCATCGTCTATAATTGTTATTTTCTCATCAGCTATTATTTCGCCTATCTTGTTTGCTAGGGGTGATCTCCTTTTTTGAATCCAGTCTGCACTTATTGGTCCACTGAGCATTACTCCTAGAATGTTTGCGAATATTTTGTTTGATATGATTACTGGCATTTCACCGCTTTCAATTGGCTTTGCCTTTAGGAATTTAACTGCCTTTTCAGCGGCTTTAACTGCTAGTTCTTCTAGATCTATTTTGTCCCATGCTCGGGCTTCTACATGTTCTGTTCCAGTGCTCTTCAATCCATTTTCTTCAGCTTTAGCTCTAAGCCAAGCTTGAATTCCAGTTTCCCTTCTCTCTCCACTTTCTCCATAATTGTTTGCTATTGATGTTTTTGAGATGCCTATGGCTACTCCTCCCCTTGTTGGCTTGACTCTCTTGTCGTAATCCATCATTTTTCCTATGGCTGCCTTGATTGTCTCTACAATTTCTTCATAGTCTATTTTTTCTATTTTCTCGTCATAGTAGCCTTTGGCTGGTGATTTATCAAACTTCTTGTTTAGATGATTCCAGTTTGGATCTTCGGGTGAGGCTTTGGCTATTTTGATTGCCTTTAAAACTGCCTTTTCTATTTCATCTTTGCTGGTTAGGGTGGTTGAGTATAGGGCTACCTTCTTGTTTATTGCTACTCTTAATCCCAGTCCTATTGAGTCTGAGACTTTGAAGCTTTTGATTTCTTCTTCAAATTCAATTCTAACGCTCTTATTTTGCCATAAGTATACTTCTGCTTCTGTTGCCCCTTCCTTTAATGCCATTTTAATTATATTTTCACATGTGATCATGATTTCACCTTCCTCCTACAGTCATTTTTCTCACTCTAACGTGTGGGCCGCCGAATCCAACTCTTACTGACTGTCCCATTTTGCCGCATCCTCCAAATACGTTTGTTCTAATTTTCAAGTCTTTTCCAATTGCATCTATGGTTTTTAGTGTTTCAAGTATTAATCCGCTTATTACTACTCCTCTAACTGTTTCGGCTAGTTCTCCTTTTCTAATTATTTTTGATGGTCCTACGCCGAAGGTGAAGGTGCCCATGCCTACTTCAACTTGTCCTCCTCCAGCTCCCTTCCCTTTAATGTATATGCCGAAGTCTATGTCTTCAATTAGCTCTTCAAAGCTATAGTCGCCGGGAGCCATGTAATAGTTTGTTTGTCTTACTATTGGTAGGTTTTCGAAGTCTTGTGCTCTACCATTGCCTGTTGGTTTGGCTCCGAGAAGTGTGGCTGAAGTTATGCTATGTATATAGTTTTTCAAGATTCCATTTTCAACTATAACTGTCTTCTCCTTCTTTACTCCTTCATCATCATAGGGGTGGAAGTATCCATTCTCAACTACTCCTTCATCAATAATAGTTACGAGTTCACTGGCCACTCTTTTACCAAGCATGCCGTGTAGAACTGATTCTCCAGAAGCCACTAAGTCTCCTTCTGATGCATGTCCGAAGGCTTCGTGAAGCATTAATCCTATTACATCTGGATCAACTACAACTGTATAGGTGCCTGGTGGAGGAGTTTTAGCGTTAACTGCTTCTAATGCTAGCTTTGAAATGTCTATTGTAAATGAATTCCAATCCTCCTTCTCAATGAATTCGAATCCTGCACACTTTGAATTGCTATAGGATACTCTTTCCATTCTTCCGTTTACCCTAGCTACACTTCCATGAGAAACTCCAATAATGGTGGTTTCTAACTTAATTTTAGACCCTAAGGATGACATGAATAGTCTAGAGTCCCTTACAATTCCAAGTGCTGTTTGAATATTTTTAATTTCATCACTAATTAAGGCTGACTTATTTGCCTCCAAGGCTACTGACACCTTATCGTCAGGATCAATCTCAAATGGATTTACCTTCACAAGGGATTTTTCCTCAGCTTTTTCAACTCTTCCTTCACCTAATCCTCTCACTTCAATGCCTGATACCCTAGCTATTTTTACTGCTTCTCTAAGTATCTGCTCTAATGATTCACCGTTAATTTTACTTGTAGAAGCATAACCCAATGATTTATCAACAATTACTCTAATTCCAATTCCACTACGCTTTCTAGAGGTGTAGCTTTTTAGAATTTTATTTTCTACAAGTATTACCTCGCTTTCATTTTCCTGATATCTTACATCAACATAGGAGGCTCCAAGCTTCTCTGCCTTTCCAATTAACTTCTCCATTAAATTCTCATTCAATTCTCCCACCACTTAATTCTAAGCATTTTATCTATAATAGGTTTTTAGTTAAAATTTGAAATATTTATAATTGATAGATTGAGAGGTGGAGCTATACAATTTATTACACTTGATGAGAAAATTAATTTGACAATACTTATAATTCACCTGTAAATAAGAGGGGCTTATCGATTGGTTTAAGGGGTTTTGATGGAGATGTCTAGTGAATTTGAATGGGATGGTGTATTGGCTGCATATGGTGAAATAGCCATAAAGTCTGATGTAGTTAGGAGAAGGTTTGTTAGAAAATTGATGAGTAATATTGCTACTGGCCTTAAGAGTTTAGGTGCTGAATTTAAGATTAGACATAAATGGTCTAGAATTATAATTAATACTCCATTTGTAGGTGAAGCTTTAAGTCTAGTTAGTAGGATTTTTGGAGTTGTTTATGCTTCTCCATTCAAACTTGTTAGTTTAAGTGAGCTTAAAGACTTTATTAAGTCAAGTTCACCTAAGCTACTTGAAAATGCAGAGTCATTTGCTGTTAGAGTTAGGAGAACTGGTACGCATCCATTTACTAGTTTAGATTTAGAGAGGGAATTGGGTGCAATTGTTAAGGAGGAGACCAACCTTAAGGTTTCCCTAGATAATCCCGACAAAACTATTTTTGTGGAGGTTAGGGATGATGAATGCTATATTTTCATGGATAAGTTTAGGGGTCCAGGAGGCTTACCGCTTGGAACTGCTGGGAAGGTTATTTGTCTAATAAGTGGGGGTATTGATTCCCCTGTGGCTGCATGGCTTATGATGAGGAGGGGTTGCAGTATCATGCCATTATTCGCCTATTTCCCTAGAGGTGGCGATGAATCTGATTTAAAGCGTTTCATCGAGGTGATAAAGATATTGAAGAAGTGGCATATTGGGGAGGAAATGCCTGTTTACATCTATAAGCATGAACATAACCTTATAGCTTTCAGGAAAATTGCCTTAAAATATACTTGTATTCTCTGTAGGAGAATGATGTATAGGGTTGCAAATGAGCTTGCTAAGAGAACTGGAGCTAAAGCTATTGTTACTGGTGAAAATTTAGCTCAAGTGGCTTCTCAAACTCTATATAATTTGAGGGTGATAGATCAAGCTTCAGAGCTACCTGTTTTAAGGCCGATGATAGGTTTCAATAAGGAGGAGAGCATTAGATTAGCTAAGAAGATAGGTACTTATGAAGCTTCATGTATGAGGGTTACTTCTGGATGTACACCAATTAAGGGTTGCTGGGCCAGACCTCCAAAACCAGTGACTAAAGCTGAGCTTGAAGAAGTTCTTGAACTTGAATCTAAACTTAACATTGATGATCTTCTTAATAGAAGTGTTGAAAGTATAAGGCAACTTCCCGACTCCTACTTTAAAGCCTCCTAGTAGGTTAAATTATAATGGGTTGAGAGAATTAATTGCGTGGTGGAAAATTGGATAAATATCAATTACTTCTCAACTGGTTTAAGGATAAGAATGGTGTATTAGTAGCTTTTTCAGGTGGAGTTGATAGCACTCTTGTAGCTTATGCCGCTAAGCAAGTTTTAGGAGATAGAGTGTTAGCTGTAACAGTTAATTCAATTCTTCTCCCATTTGGAGAATTAGAGGAGGCTAAGAAGATTGCACGTTTCATTGGAATTAGACATTTAATTATAGATGTTAATGAACTGGAAAATGAGCGTTTAGTTGAGAATCCACCGGATAGATGTTATTATTGTAAATTAGAGTTAATGGGCAAGTTGCTTAAAATAGCAGCTGAGTATGTATTAGAAGTAGTTGTTGATGGAACTAACGCTGATGACATGAAGAGTTATAGACCTGGAATTAAAGCTTTGAAGGAGCTTGGAGTTAGAAGTCCCCTCGCTGAGGTTGGTTTAAGTAAGGAGGATGTAAGGGCAATTTCTAGAAGGCTGGGTCTTCCAACTGCTGAAAAGCCTCCAGTGGCGTGTTTAGCTTCAAGATTTCCATATGGTACGAGAATAACTCCAGAGGCAGTTAAGCGTGTTGGAATGGCTGAGCTTATTGTAAAGCAAATAGCTAAGGTCAACTTGGTTAGGGTTAGGGATCATGGAGTGATTGCTAGAATAGAGGTTGGTAGAGATGAGCGTAAGAAGCTTTTTAATGAGAGAGTCTTGGATGAAATTTCTAGGAGGCTGAAAGAACTGGGATACTTGTACGTTGCAATGGAGCTTGAGGGATACGTGTCTGGAAGTTTAGATAAGTTGATGATTAATAGTAAGAGAAGGAAACAATAGTACTCCTAGGATAAATCGATATTTCTGAGATGTATGATATGGTATAGTAAATTAAGGGTTAATGTTATAATCTTAGTAAATTATGATTTTAACTAGCTGTGCATTACGGGGTAAACTTTATGGATATTGACGTTGAGGAAGCTGTTAAACTGCTATTGAATGGTGAAGTTAAAATTCATGAGCTAGACGATCTTTTAGGCGATTCAAATCTAGCTACTGAGGCTAGACGCAAATTTATTGAAAAGCTAGTTAAAGCTAAGTTTGATAATATATCCTTTTATTCACTGGATTTCAATAAGCTTGTAGGCAGGAATATTGAGAATCCTATTGGAGTAGTTCAAGTACCCTTGGGTATTGCTGGTCCTCTCAAAATTCATGGGGAGTATGCTAAGGGCGACTTCTATATTCCACTCTGCACTACTGAGGGTGCATTGGTAGCTTCAGTTAATAGGGGTTGTAGGGCAATTACACTTTCAGGTGAAGCTAGGCCCTTGATTTTAAGGGATTATATGACTAGGGCTCCACTATTTAAAACACCAAGTATTTTTCATGCTAGAAAACTTGTTGATTGGGTTAAAGCTAACTTTAATAGAATTGTTGAGACGGCTGAGAGTACTACTCGTCATGGAAAGTTGCTGGATTTCTCTCCCTACATAGTTGGCAATTATGTTTTTCTAAGGTTTAAATTTTCCACTGGAGATGCCATGGGAATGAATATGGTGACTATAGCTGTAGATGAAGTTAGAAAGCTAATTGAAAGGGAGGTTCCATATGCTAATTGTTTGAGTTTGAGTGGAAATTTATGTGTTGATAAAAAGCCTTCTGCTTTAAATTTAATTGAGGGGCGAGGTAAAACTGTTGTTTGTGAAGCCATCGTTAAGAGGCGGGTTGTTAAAGATGTCTTAAAGACTAGTCCAGAGAATATTGTTAAGCTTAATTGGGGTAAAAATTATGTTGGTTCAGCATTAGCTGGTTCACTTGGATTTAACGCTCATTTCGCTAATATAATTGCAGCGATCTTTCTTGCTACTGGACAGGATTTAGCTCAAGTTGTTGAGTCTAGTATGGGCTTCACTGTGGCTGAAGTATTAGAAAATGGTGATTTATACATTAGTGTTACTTTACCCTCTCTTGAGGTAGGTACTGTTGGTGGTGGAACTAGACTTCCAGCTCAAAGTGAAGCACTATCAATTATCGGTTGTAAGGGTGGCAGTACTCCTCCAGGATTGAAGGTGAAGAAGTTTGCTGAAGTAGTTGCTTCAGCTGTTTTGGCTGGTGAACTCTCATTATTAGCTGCCCTGGCTTCTCATCGATTAGCTAATGCTCATAAAAGGTTTGGACGAGGTATAAAGTCTTAATTGAAATAACTTTGTAACACTGCCTATTATCAACCTTATCTTTAAGTTATGTTTTCTCTATAGATGTGAGGCTAAGTGACATGGATTTAGCAGAGAAGTTAAAAGCTATTAATGGGTAGTTGTGAATTTAATGATTGATAGTTTATGGTGGAAGTGAGGAGATTTAAAGTACTTAGGTTTAGGCAGGGGCACATAAGTTTAGATGATGATGAAGTGGTAGTTGAACAGCCTATTCATCTTTATGTTAATGGGAGGCATTTAGTAACTTTTCTTGCTTCTCCCAGCAATTTAAGGGAGCTTGCATATGGTCATTTGGCAAGTGAGGGAATTATAAAATCGATTAATGATGTTGATGAAATTGTTATTGAGGATTTCAAGATAAAGGTTAAGCTTCCCAATACTTTGATGACTAGGGTTAAGCTGTATAATACTTTGAGGATTAGATTTACTTCATGTGGTGAAATTGATAGTGGTTTTCTTAGGCTTTTAGATAGCCTGTCTAGGAGAGAGTTTTCTTCG
Organism: Candidatus Culexmicrobium profundum; assembly: GCA_025061245.1. GTDB lineage: Archaea > Thermoproteota > Methanomethylicia > Culexarchaeales > Culexmicrobiaceae > Culexmicrobium_A > Culexmicrobium_A profundum. The sequence continues at coordinate 1,804 of JANZKD010000072.1, read as the reverse complement.
AAGCTTCATTTTAAAGTTGAGGATATATTTGAGGCTGTTAGGCTTCTAAACACTAAGTCTACCTTGTATAGGAGGACTGGTGGCGTTCATGTGGCAATGCTTTTAGATTCCAAGTTAAATGTAGCTGGCTTCGCTGAAGATGTTGGGAGGCATAATGCAGTTGATAAGGCTGTGGGTGCAGCGATGATGAATGGTTTTATTTTAAGTGAATTATTCATGGTTTGTAGTGGTAGGCTTTCCTCTGAAATGGTTTTAAAGGCAATTAGACTTAACGTTCCATTAATTGCTTCTATCTCAGCTCCAACAGCCCTTGGGGTTGTGCTTGCTAAGAGGGCTAAATTAACTCTCATTGGTTTTGTTAGGGGTAAACGTATGAATGTTTATAGTTGCCCTGAGAGACTTAGCTTGTCATGCAAAGGTTTTCATGATTTCTCTTAAGGTGTTGCATAGCATATTTACTTCTTCCTCTGTATTGTAGATGTAGAATGAAGCTCTAACTGAGCTCTTTATGCCTAGGAATCTGTGAAGTGGTTCTGTGCAATGTAAACCTGACCTTACAGCTATATTTGATAGTTCATCGAGGAGTAGTGCAACATCATGACTGTCAATTCCCTCAATATTGAATGATACTATTCCACAGCGTTCATCAATGTTTTTAGATCCGTAGATCTCTATTTTTTCGCTTATTTTTTCTAATTGATTTATAGTTAATTTTACAAGGTTTTCTTCATGTTTTTTAAGTTCACCTTTTTCTAAGTTACTTAGATAGTCTATGGCTGCTGCTAAGCCAATTGCACCGGCAATGTTTGGTGTGCCGGGTTCAAATCTCCATGGCATGTCGTTCCATGTGCATCCGCCTAATGTGACTTTTTTTATCATTTCTCCTCCACCGAAGGGTGGATCTAAGTAATCTTCAATTCCGTCACGTATGTAGAGTACACCAATCCCTGTTGGTCCCAGCATCTTATGACCGCTAAATGCTAGGAAGTCGCATCCTAGTTCTTTCACATCGACTAGCATGTGTGGTGTTGACTGGGCTGCATCTACTAGTACTAATGCTCCAATCTTATGTGCAATTTCAGTTATTTCTCTGATTGGGTTGATGGTTCCAAGCATGTTTGAGACATGGGTTACAGCTACTAACCTTGTTTTTTCTGTTAGGTATTTTTCTAGTTGATTTAGATCTAACTTGTAATTATCTTCTAATCCTACATATTTGATTTTTATTCCAAATTTTCTTTGTATTATTTGCCACGGAACAATATTGGAGTGATGCTCCATTATGGTTGTTATGATTTCGTCTCCTGCTTCCCATTTTAATCCATATGCCACTAAATTTATTGCTTCTGTTGTGCCCTTAGTGAATATTATCTCACTTGTTTTTTGAGCATTGATGAATTTTGCAATTTTCTCTCTAGCATCTTCATAGGCTTCTGTAGCTTTTTGAGATATCTTGTATATGGCTCTATGGACATTTGCAGTGTATTCTTGATAGTATTCATTTATTGCTGATATTACTTGTCTGGGTTTAAGTGTGGTGGCTGCATTATCTAGGTAGATTAATGGTTTCTCTCTTTTTGTTAAGATGGGAAAATCTTTTCTTATTTCTTCTACTTTCATTTTATCAACCTTTTCATTCCTTATTAACAATGTTATGATTCTTCCTCCTTATAATAATTAGCTTAATATAACACTGTTAATTTTTTATCTTGGTGGCATTTAATGGAAGTATTTGATGCTGATGAATATTATATGAGGCAAGTAATTTTAAGGGAACTTGGAGAAGATGGGCAGAGACGTTTAA
>JANZKD010000071.1 GCA_025061245.1 Candidatus Culexmicrobium profundum | reverse complement strand
AATAACTGCTTTATCTGCATTTGTCATTGTTGCGTTTGATTCTACTACGTATATCTCATCTTCAACTTCTTTTAGTTTCTGAATTAATGCTTCAACTACTATTGGATCGGTGGTGGCTCCAGTTCTCCAATCTTTTGTAGAAATTAAATTTACTTTAATTAGTATTGGTTTTCCACTTAGGTATGATAAGTCGCCGATTAATTCTAGTGCTTTATGAACCGTTCTTATGCTTCTTTTTCCCTTTACAATTGCTACTTTGCTCATTTATTTGTTCTCCTTGCTTTTTTGCGTATAGATATTCTAGACTTAGTTTTTCAAGTTCATTAAGGATTTGTGGATACTTATCTATTAGTTTTTTGACTAAATGGAGATATCTTGCCACTCTAATTGTGTCTGGTGAGATTTTAATCAGCTCCTTTCCATTAACTAGCACGTAATGTTCTTGTTTTATTGGTTCTCCTACTTCGAATATTGCTTCATTTACTGCTGCATGGACTAGGAGGCAGTGTGGTGATCCATCTATTGTTAAAACAGTTATGCTTTTTGGTTTAGATGCTCTTATTATTGATGCTATTTTTCCATAGGCTAGAGGATTTTCCCCCTCCGGGCAATAGGTTAGCACTACCTTGTTTTTTCCCATTTCTTTAATTATTGATGGGTTTACTATTTTTGTGCATTCTCCAATGATTAATAGTTCTGCATTGTGTAGTATTGGTGCTTTAACCCATATCCTTAGAAGTTTTGCTTCCTTTAACATTTACTTCTCCTCCTTGAATTTAGATAGTAGTAGATATACGCATAATTCTCCACACATTGTACATGGACCCTTAGCTGTGCTGAATCGATGATACATCTCCTTTGCTCTCTTAGTATCGTATGCCATTTCTAATATTTTGTTCCAATCTAGCGCTGCTCTTGCCTTGGATATTTCTAAATCCTTTTTCATGGCTTTTTCACCTAATTTTACTATGTCTCCTGCATGTGCAGCGATTTTTGCTGCTATTAATCCCTCTTTTACGTCTTCAATATTTGGAAGTGAAAGATGCTCTGCAGGTGTTAGATAGCATATTAAGTCTACTCCTTCTGCGGCTGCTATTGCTGCACCAATGGCGGCTGCTATATGATCATATCCTGCAGCAGTGTCTGTTACTAATGGACCTAAGACATAGTATGGAGCACCTTTACATAGTGTTTTTTCTAGTTTTATGTTTGCTGCTATTTGATTTAGGGGCATGTGACCTGGTCCTTCAACCATTACCTGTACTCCCTTTTCCCATGATTTTTCGACGAGTTTGGCTACGTTTAGCATTTCAGCTATCTGTAGATAGTCGTGAGCATCGTGAATTGATCCTGGTCTTAATGCGTCTCCTAGACTTATTACTGCGTCATATTCTCTCACCATTTCTAGTAGGTAATCATAGTTTTCGTAGAGTGGATTTTCTTTTTCGTTGTGAAGCATCCATGCAGTTAGTATTGCTCCTCCTCTACTTACAATTCCCGTTACTCTCTCATTTTTTGTTATTCTTTCTGCCATGTCCTTAGTGATTCCAGCGTGAATGGTCATGAAGTCTACTCCGTCTTTCATGTGTAGTTCTATGGTGTTAAAGATGTCATCTTCATCCATGTATATTCCTGCACCCTTCTTCTTTGTAGCTTCTATGAATGCTTGATATATTGGAACGGTTCCAAATGGTACTGGGGATACTTCGATTAGTTTTCTTCTAATAGTGTTTAAATCTCCTCCGGTGCTTAGATCCATTATTGTATCCGTACCATATTTTATCGCTATTTTTGCTTTTTCAATTTCCATGTCTAAGTTGACATAGGTTGTTGAGGTGCCAATATTAACATTAACCTTTGTTTTTAATCCTGCACCGATTCCTATTATCTTCATTTCTTTTCTTCTAACATTTCTTGGGATTATAACTAGTCCTCTCGCTACTCTTCTAACTATTTTTTCCACATCTATTTCTTCTATTAATGCTACTTGCTTCATCTCCTCAGTTATTTTGCCTCTTCGTGCTTCGATTAGTTGGGTTGCCACATTTTTGCCCTCCCTTTTACTAGTTGAATTACATAAATTAGAATATATTACTTTACTTTATGTCGACTTTTCAATTCTAATAGAGTGTGTTGGGCATAATGACTCTATTGTTTTAATTTGTTTGATAAGTTTAGCATCAGTTATTATTCCAATGTTTGCTTCCTTAATTTTCTCTCGGAATTCTTCTTTGATTTGGGCTTTAATTTCTTTTGAATATTCAAATACTTCTGGGCATATGATTATACATCCACCGCAACCTAGACATGTTGTTTTGTCTATTTTGACTTTAATCATGGTCATCATTTTCGTTAATGTTAAGTTTTCCTAATAAACACATATTTTTGGTGACTTGTTTGAGGATTACATTGCTGTCATATACACCTAATCCTGAGAGGGTTGTAGCTGCTGCTATAAGGCAGTGTAGAAGTAGTAAGGGTGCAGATGTAATTTATAAGGAGTTGACCGATGAGGATATTAAGCGTTTAATTAGACTTTGCATTAAAATGGGTCATCTAAGTCCTATTGAGCATGCATCATTCACTTTTCTCATTGAAGGTATTTCACGTGTAACTTCGCATCAATTGGTTAGGCATAGAATTGCTTCTTACAGTCAACAGAGTCATAGGGTTGTTGACTTAAAAAATGCTGATTTTATTATTCCTCCTTCAATCGCTTCAAATGCTGAGGCTAGGAAGATATTTGAAGAAATTGTTGGGTATGCTAGGAGAGGATATGTTAAATTAGTTAAGATGGGTGTTCCAAGGGAGGATGCTAGATATATTATTCCTCAAGCAGTGGAGACCTCTATTGTAGTTACAATGAATGCCAGAGAGCTTTTACATTTCTTCAATTTGAGATTAGCTAGAGATGCACAATGGGAGATTCGGGAAATGGCTAAGTTAATGTTGAAAGAGGTTTTTAAGGTCGCACCAACTATATTTGAGGAATTTAAGAAGTATTTGGAGTCTTAGCGTACTGGAACTTCATACCATCTTCTACCTACATGGTATATTTTTCTTTTCTTAGCCTTTCTACCAAATATTAAGCATAAAATGATTCCTCCGATAAATCCTCCAATGTGAGCCCAGAATGCAACTCCTGCATAGTATATGAATGGTGCTACCAGGCTGAGGAATCCCATGTATAATTGGTATAGGAACCAGAATCCTATGAAAACTATTGCTGGAAGTGATATTACTATTGGAAGACCGAATAAAGTATAAGTCATTATACTCACTTTGGAAAATGGAAACATTAATAGATAGGCACCTAGAATTCCTGAGATCGCGCCGCTTGCACCAATGCATGGAATTTCTAATGGATTTATTATTTTGATTGGAGCATAGTATGGCCCATATATTATTATTGGTTGAGCAAAGAATACTTGAATTATTATATGTGCAGTGGATGCAAGTATACCGCTTAATAGGTAGAACGTTAAGAATTTAATTCTTCCCATTCTTGATTCAACACTGCTTCCAAATACGTGGAGATATATCATGTTTCCAAGTAGATGGAAGAAGTCTCCATGCAGAAACATTGAAGTAATTATTGTGTATAGTCTTCTTCCTTTTAATATGTATTTTGGAATCATCCCATACTTTAGTGTAGCTATTTCGAGAGCTCTGCCTCCTTTAAATATTAGGTAAAAGAATATGACGACATTTATTGATAGTATTGTCCATGTTATTATTGGCGTCTTTCTCGCTGGTGCTGCATCTGTAGGAATCATATCTTACCACTTCAATTTAGCATGGTTATTTTATTTAAAATATTTTATTATTCAAATTCTATTGTTGCTGGCGGCTTGTTTGTAACGTCATATAATACTCTGTTTACTCTTTCCACTTCATTTACTATTCTACTGGCTATTTTTTCTAATAGTTTCCATGGAATTTTAACGAAATCTGCAGTCATTCCATCTTCACTATAAACTACTCTTAATGCTATTGCATACTCGTATGCTCTTTGATCTCCCATTACGCCTACTGTTTTTATTGAGAGTAAAACTGGAAAGGCTTGCCAAACCTTCCAGTACCATCCGCTTCTTTTCATTTCTTCTTCAACTATTTTATCTGCTTTTCTCAGGATCCTTAACTTGTCTTCTGTTACTTCTCCAATTATTCTTATAGCTAATCCTGGGCCTGGAAATGGATGTCTTTTTACAAGATTTCTTGGCAACCCCATTTCTAATGCAAGTCTTCTCACTTCATCTTTGTATAAGTCTGCGATAGGCTCTATCAGTCTCAATTTCATACCCTTGGGAAGGACTACATTGTGATGGCTTTTTATTCTATCGGCTACTGGGCTTGCTTGACCACTTTCAATTCTGTCTGGATATATTGTTCCTTGACCTAGAAATTCAATTCTACCATATTTTTTCTCTAATTCTTTAGCTTTATTTTCAAATATTTCGATAAATGTTTTTGCAATAATCTGTCTTTTCTTTTCAGGGTCTACAACGCCTTTTAATCTCTCGAGAAAGATGTCTTTCGCGTTAATGTAATGTACGTTTTTGAATCCTAATTTTCTAAAAGTCTCCATTACTTCTTCGTCTTCATTTTCACGCATTAATCCTGTATTTACATATACAAGGTGTAGTCTTTCACCAACTGCTTTACTTATTATATATGCTGCTGTTGTTGAGTCAACTCCACCGCTTGCTGCCATTATTACATTTCCATTTCCAACGATTTTACGGATTTCTCTAATTTTTCTCTCAATGAAATCTGATAATTTCCATGTTGGTTTACATTTACATACTTTGTATAGGAAGTTTCTTAGAATCTTCATCCCATACTTTGTATGTTTAACTTCTGGGTGGAATTGCAGCCCATAGATTTGCTTTTCATTTGACTTATAGGCAGCTATTGGTGTATATTGCGTAGATGCGAGTACTATGAATTCTGGGGGGAGTTCTACTACTTGGTCTTTATGTGACATCCATACTTTTTGCTCTGTGGCTGCTCCATGGAATATGATGTCTTCTCTTAAGACTTTCAAGATGCTAATTCCATATTCTCCTTCTTCTCCTCTTTCTACCTTTCCTCCTAACATATGTACTATTAATTGATGTCCATAGCATATTCCTAGTATAGGGATGTTTTCTTTAATTGCCCAGTCTAGAATTTCCTTTTTTATTTTTGGTGAACTTTTTTCATAAACGCTTCTTGGTCCTCCCGATAATATTAGAGCTTTGGGTCTGATTTTTTCTATTTCTTCTATGTTTACATTGTATGGAACAACTTCACTGTAAACTCTTAATTCTCTTATTCTTCGAGCTATTAGATGTGTATATTGGGAGCCGAAATCTATTACTGCCACTTTATCAATCGACATTTTTTCACATCTTTGCTTGAAGTTTAATCTAATCGTCTTATATATAGAATTTTGCTATTTAATTTCTGTTTCTCATTTTCTTTTCAGAGAAATATCTATTTACATATGTAAAAAAGGGTTAAAGATTTAGAAAAAGATAAAATATTTATTTTTCTATTTTATTTATAGCTTGACTAGTGGAGTTGATGTTCTTGAGTTCTCGTATGAGTAGTAATCTTAAATATCTATTTTATCCTCGTTCAGTAGCTATTATTGGGGCTTCTCGTACTCCTGGTAAAATTGGATATGAAATTTTAAGGAATATTATTGGCTTTGGATTTGAGGGTAAAATCTACCCAGTTAATCCGAATGCTACTGAGATAATGGGCTTAAAAGTTTATCCTAATGTTTTAGATATACCCGATGAAGTTGACTTGGCAGTAATTTCTGTTCCAGCGAGAATCGTTCCAAAGGTTTTAAATGATTGTGGTTTAAAGGGCGTTAAAGTTGTTGTGATAATTAGCTCAGGCTTTTCAGAGGTTGGAAATGTTGAAGCTGAACATAAGTTAGTTGAAATTGCAAGGAAGTATGGCATGAGAATACTTGGGCCTAATGTTTTTGGTGTGCTATATACTCCTTCAAAATTAAATGCTACCTTTGGTCCTATGAAAGTTCTGAAAGGTTATATTGCCTTTATTTCTCAGAGTGGTGCTTTAGGAATAGCCTTAATGGGTTGGACTTTCTTAGAGCGAATTGGGTTGTCTTCAGTTGTTAGTGTTGGAAATAAAGCTGATATTGAAGATTCAGATTTACTTGAATTCTTTATGAATGATAAAAATTCAAGGGTCATTTTAATTTATATGGAAGGATTAAAGAATGGTAAAAGGTTCATTGAAGTTGCTAGGGAAGTTTCAAAGGTTAAACCTATAATTGTACTAAAAGCTGGGAGATCTGAGCGGGGTGCATTGGCTGCTGCTTCGCATACTGGTTCTCTAGCTGGTTCTGATGAAATTTACAGTGCTGCATTTAGACAGGTTGGAGTATTGAGAGCTAAGTCAATTCAAGAGGCATTTGACTGGGCTAGAACAATGGTTAGTCAACCTCCACCATTAAATGAGAACGTTGTAGTGATAACTAATGGTGGTGGAGCTGGAGTTATAGCTGCTGATGCATGTGCTGAATATAATTTAAATCTCATGGATTTACCTGAAGATCTTGCTGCAAAGTTTAGAGAGTATATGCCTCCTTTTGGAAGTACGAGAAATCCAGTTGATTTAACAGGTGAAGCTACTGAGGAAGCATATGGTGATTCAGTTAAAGTTGCACTGGAAGATTCCAGAGTTGGGGCAATACTAGTTCTTTATTGTCATACTGCCATAAGTGACCCCGGTATGATTGCGCGTTCTATAGCTAGAAGTTTCATTGAAGCTAGAGCTCCTAAACCATTGGTGGTTAGTTTTATTGGTGGAGTAGAGTGCTATGAGGGTTTAAAGCTTTTAAATGATCTCGGTGTTCCAGCTTATCCTTCTCCAGATAGAGCTGCTGCTGCTTTAGGTGCATATTATCGATGGGCAAGATATGCTGGTATAGTTAAAAAGTGACTCAATTATCTTCTTATCTTTTTTATGATATACTCAATTATTTTCTCTGCAATATTGAATTGTGTTACTGTTTGAAGACCTTGCCATCCTGGTTGACTATTAATTTCAGTTATATAGTATCCATCGGGTCCCTCTAGAATATCTACTCCTGCAATTTCACATCCAGTTATTTTTGCAGCTTTTACGGCTAGTTCCTCCAATTTTCCTGATATTTTTAGTGGTGTTGGTTTTGCCCCTTGCGCTACATTAGTCTTCCATGAATTTGCCTCTCTATACATGGAAGCTACAACTTTATTTCCAATTACAAATGCTCTTATGTCCCTTGTTCCATGCGATATGAATTCTTGGATATAAATTACCTCGCCAAGAAGATTAATTGTTCTGAAAACTCTAATTGCAATATCTGGATCGTTAACTCTTACAATTCCAATGCCCCTTGCCCCAAATAATGGTTTAACTACTACGTCTTCCCCTAATTCATAGAATGCTTTCATTGCTTCTTCAATATTCTCCGTAACTGCTGTTTTAGGTACTGGTAAACCCATCTTCTCTAAAAGCATTAGTGTTTGATACTTATCTAAACATCTTTCAATGGCTTTCGGGTTATTGATGACCGGTAATCCTTCCTCAGCTAATTTGTGGAGAATATCCAGCCTAAATATGCATTGATCAAGTGTTCCTCTTCCTATCGGCCTCACTATGAGTGCAGAAATTGTTCTTAGAAGATCTACTCCATATTGCTCAATGTATGGTTTATAACCTATACGTGCAATCATCCTTGAAAGTGTGAAAAATTGAGCTTTGTGGCCTTTATTTTCTATTGCTTCTTTAAGTTGAATTGAATACCATGATTTAGGTCTTCTAGTTAGTATTCCAATTATCATTTCAAGTAGATTTCTATTTGCTTTACGTTTTAATGTTCCGGTTAATTTTTAAACCATCTCACTGGTTTAATGTAATTTTTGCCTTTTGCTTCAAAGGAGCCGACTTGTACTCTATGGTATTTTTCATTTTTCTTTTTGTTGTAGACTTCTTCTAGTTTCCCTTTTACAATGATTTCTTCAGTTGGCTTAGCAATGTCGCAGAAAATTCCTTCATAGCTCACAACTTCTCTTATTGTATTTACTTTTGGTCCTTCTATTATCTTTACTTCGTTGACTAGGTATTTGCATGGATAGAATAATGCTTGTGTCGAGTCTATAACTTTGCATTTTATTTTAATTATTCCCTTTGGTTTGTATGTCTTGTCTTCATGCTTTTCTTTTACTTCTTCTTCCAATTTAACTGGGTGTATTGAGAAAAATGTTTCTTTGAATTTTCCAATGTTCCATCTTTCATTTATGAGTTTTAATGTTTCTTTAAAGGATAAGTCATGTATTCTTGATATGTTTTTTGCATGTTTTTCTATTTCTTCTTTGTTTAGCCTTCTGAATTCCCTATGTTCTGTCAATAACTTCTTTAAAGCTTCCTTTACTCTTAATGAATTTTGCAGGCCATATATTGTGATGTCGATATCTGAAAAATTTGGGTTATGTATTTTAATCAGGATTGAGCCTGTTATGCCAAAAAAATTGGTGGAAGTATTGCTTTCTTTTGAGATTGTA
>JANZKD010000070.1 GCA_025061245.1 Candidatus Culexmicrobium profundum | reverse complement strand
TGTAATACCTTCTCAAAGAAGTATGTTTGTGTTCCTGTTTAGTATGCTTCAACATGTGGATAACTTTATGAAAGGATTTGAAGGTGAATGTTTCTTTTGAATTTTCTACTCACAATGGTTTATGGAGCATTGAATCCTAATAGGCGGTTAAAGGTTTTATTGAGTTTTTATTTTGTATTTTCTTTTTATTTTGATGATGTGGAGGTATTTGTTAGTTGATTTTATTACGCTTATTTTATGGTTGGAGTTTAATTATTTTAGGTATGGTTGTGATTTGGTTTTAATGTATTTTTGATGTCAATTTTAGTTTTTTGTTAATGTACATCTTCTGGGATTAAGATTTCATTATGCTCTTTTATTATGAGGAGTATGATTGCTAGTGGAGGAAGTAACCTTGTCATTATCCAAAAGATGTAGTGAATATTTAGGGAGGGAGTTATCATTATTATAGCATAGATGTCATATGAAATGTACCATAGGCTTAAGATTAAAACTATTACTTTAAACATATCTTCTATAGTCATGAATTTTACCTCAAGATAACTTACACTCAATATTTTAATTTTTTACTTTAAATATTTAAATTTTATTTAAAATAATTATGCTTACTTTAGAGGTGTCTTCCAATAGTCTTATTGAATATGAATGAACATAATCTATATACATACACGTTTACATCTTTAAATTCTGGAGTAGATACTAGTTGCAGAGTATAGTGTTTGAAGAAGCTAATTGGCTGAATCTTATGAAGCACTATTTAGTTAGGAATGCTGAGAATAGGGACTTGTTAAAAGTTGTGCATGATATTTGTGGGTTGAATGCTCAGGGAGCTTTAACTGTTAACCTTTCTTTGTGGAATAGAATTGAAAGCTTTGATAGGAGAAGTTTGGAGGATGCTCTTTATGAGAGTCGAACTTTGGTTAAAACTTGGTGTATGCGGGGGACAGTTCACATAATTCCTTCAATTGACCTTCCAATTTATATTCAAGCTTTAAGGGAGAATTTAATGATTCATTGGCAGAGGTTTCTAAGAAGGAAGCAAAAAACTTTATCGAAAATTGAAAGAAGTAAGATTAAAGATAGAATTTTAAAGCTTCTTTCAGAGCAGACTTTGACGCGTAGAGAAATATGTGAATTTCTGGATATGAAGTCTTCTGAGGGTAAAATTCTTGTTTCTCGTTTGTTGAGGGAATTGAGCTATGAGGGAATGGTTTGTCATGCGAAACCTATAGGTCCATGGTATCACTTTAGGGAATATAGATTTGCGAGAATTGACTATTGGCTGCCGGATCTCTGTCTAGAGTCAATAAGCCCTGAAGAGGCGAAAAGGAAACTTTTAACTTGGTATTTATCTTCTTACGGTCCAGCTTCCATTCAAGACTTTGCTTATTGGACTGGCTTTACTGTTAAAGAAGCTAAGCATATTCTTGATTCATTAGAAGATGGAATTGTACAAGTCAGAATTAATGGGTTGAAGGGAGAGTTTTGGCTTTTTGAAAGAGATTTCAAACTTCTAGAGGAGAAGTTTTCTTCTTATTTCTCAATTCATTTACTGCCACCCTTTGATCCATTGATAATGGGTTATAAAGATAAGACAAGAATTTTGAATCCAATTTATAAACGAATGGTTTTACTTCCCCTGGGAGATATTGCTGCAACTATTCTAATGAATGGAAGAGTTATTGGAACTTGGAAATATAGAAAGGGGAAGAAAACGCCGAAATTTGAGGTTAAATTGTTTAAAACGCTGGATAATGATGAAGTTGAATTAATAAAATTAGAAATCAATAGAATGAGTAGATTTCTTGAAGTTGAAAGACCTGAAGTTAAAATATATGTTGTTAACCAAGTTTAATTATTGAGTTCATGATTTAAACATAGCAATCAGAGAGAAAACAAATTTTACTAGCATACTTAAAGAGTTTGGTGGGAAAGGTGGAGGATGTTTTCTCTTCCTCTTTATCGTAGTATAATGTTCATGAATTATATTTCACTTTTGATTTGCATAATCTTTTTCAGAAAATATTGATTCGCTCTTCCCTACTTGGTGGGACCTATTATTAGATTGGTTATGCTTTCCTTAGGTATTGTTTTAATAATTTTGGTTCATAGAGAACTTCCAAGAGAACATGGACAGCCGAAAAAAGTAACTAAGCTCGCTACACAGGGTATCTATTCTAAAATTCGTCATCCTGTATATTCAGGATTTATATTTATCAATTTTGGATTAAGCCTAATTTTCATCAATTACATAATGCTTACCCTATCAATTATTCTAATACCTATATGGTATATTGTCAGCATATATGAAGAAAAATTTTTAATAAAGAAGTTCCGCGAAGAATACCTTCAATATAAGAAGAGAGTTAAATGGAGATTTATTCTCAAAATATTTTAGATGTTAAATTCATCTTAATTTATAATTTCGATAAATTATATTTCCTTAACATTTTCATTTTAATTTGACATGTTATAGTAAGTAAGAATGTTAAACACATGTTAGTAATGATAATTGCATGAAATATATGAAATTGCTCTTCGGTCTTTGAGGTCCACTTTCATCATTTAGTCAGTAAGGGAGACCCTGCAATCATCCCAGGCTCAGTCAAGGACGCGGTCCACATAAAATTCGGCCCACTAGCGGGTCTTCATTGCCAATAATTTTAATGTTTACTGAAATTTAAGTTTAATGTGGCTTTAAGTTGTCTTTAATAAAAGATTTTATTTGTCTTTGTGTGGAATGTTATATTGATGAAGATGACGTTTTATGAAGATTTTGCTAGAGCATTTTTAATTGAAGCTAAAAAGGACTTTGATCGAGCGAAGAAGGCTTTTAATGAAAATGATTTTCCTCATGCTGTTTTTAACTCACAGCAATGTGTTGAAAAAGCTGTTAAGGCTATGATTGAAGCTAAAAGAGAATATGTATACAATCATGGACCTCGACTTGCTTCAATTTTCATTAGGATTTTTGAAGATGAATGGATTGATGATTATGATGAAATTGTAAATATAATTGGTTGGTTTTCTGAGTATTATACTAAAGCTAGATACCCCTTCATGTTTAAAGGAAAAGTTGTCACGCCAAATGAATACATTAATAGAGAAATTGCAGAGGAATCTATAAAAAAGGCAGAAAAGGTGCTTGAAATTGCGGAGAATTACCTTAGAAAAAAGAGAATTATATAATCTCTTAACTTCCATTATAGAAGATTTTTTAGTGGATAGATTGAAAGCAATAATTGTTTTTGGTAGTATGATTTACTTGGGAAAGGGGAATGATCTTGACCTCTTAATAATAATTGATACACTTGACACCCTGAAGGAAAAATTTAATCTTGAATCTAAGATATCCCAGATTCTCCGCAGAGAATTTCCAGACTATAATTTTGATGTACATATATTTAGCGTGGAGGAGTTTAAAGATAATCTCTCACCTGGAAGCTTCCTTTCTGGACTTGCTTTAGGATATGAAGTTATATATGATAAAGTAAATTTGGAAAGTGAAATACTTCTTTTTCTAGAAAGACTGTCAAAGGATAAATATTTATTACATAATAGGTATGGAACTTGGAATTTAGGTTTTCACGCCAAAATAACTTATAGACTTAAGCGAAGAGTTAAGCTCTAAAGCTCCTTCACTCCAATTCTACGTGCAACTTTGTTGTAGAATTCTTCATACCAGCTTGGTAGAGAAATGTTTTCAATTCTTCTACTTGGCGTATAAGGTTTTATATCTAAAACTGGTGTGCCATCGAATAAGTCTAACCCAGAAACATAAAGTAAATTGCCATCTCTTCTAATTAACCTTACAATGGTTAGGGCTATTGGATTTGGTCTTACAGGTGAATCTGACGCAAAGACCCCTGTTCTTGGCAGTTCATCAAGTTTGAATCCGAAGCGTAGAAATCTTCTGTGGCTTATTATGAAGATTTTTTTGTTTTCTTCTTTGATTTTATGTAGGTAGGCTAGGATAATTATATGGCTGAATCCATCTATACCTTTAAGTCCATCGGCATATTCAGGGTAAATTTCAATTATGCCTTCTACTCCATTAAAGGAGGAAGATACTTGACCATCATTATATGGGGTATGTACAACTCCTATTGGTTTTAAGATAATTTGCATACATCTCAAACTATAATTTCTTCTCTCTTAAATAGTTGTATTGTTAGTTGTAAGTAAGGTAAACTCGTTTAATGTTCATCCTTTCTACTTCAATTTTATTTCTTCTATTTTGTTTACTGTTGTTGTGAATAGATTTCCCCTAATATGTAAGAGTGGATTATATTTTTCTAGTTTATAATGTTTTTCGAAGTATTCTTTGGATGCATATGCTGTTAAAACTTCTCCAATAATTAGGATATGGTCTCCAGTTTCAATTGCCTTGGCAACTTTACATTCTATGTGGGCTATGCATTCAGCTATAATTGGTGGAGTAACCTTTCTGGCTTTCATTGGAGTTAACCCAGTTTCCTTAAACTTATCATAATTTCTACCAGATTTTCTTCCACAGAAAATTACTTCTGAAGCCAGTTTATGGGGTGGAATATTTACGACAAACTCTCCTGTTTCCATAATCAACTTATAGCTGTATCTAGTTGGGCGAATACTCATCACTAGGTATGGTGGATTTATACTTACCGGGATAATCCAGGCTATCGCAATTATGTTGGGCTTCCCATCTTTACCTATGCATGTTACTAGTGTGGCGTTGTATGGATGTAGGAGATATGGGAAATCTCTTATTGGGATTTCAGCTTTACTCATTAAATTTCACCAAATTGATTTCATTTTCAATGATTATTAACTCTTTGCTTCATTTACCGTTGCCATTATACTAATTTATCTTAGTTTACCTAAGTAATACATCTAAAATGCTATATTCCTAGTATTGTATTCTTGATACGTCTATATTTCCACCTGAGATTACTATGGCTATTTTTGCTTTGCCTTTTATTTTTAGTTTGTTTTGTAGTATTGCTGCTATTCCAACTGCTCCTGATGGTTCGACTATTTGTTTTTCGTTTTCCAGTGTCCATAGAACTGCATCCATTAATTTGTCATCGTCTACCAGTATTATGTCATCAACATATTTTAGAACTATGCTTAGGGTTACTGGAGAGATTTTGCCTGCTAATCCATCTGCTATGCATGGTTCAACTGGTAGTTCAACTACCTTTTTTGCTTTGAAGCTTTCATACATTGTTCTTGCTTTAGTTGTTTGTACTCCAATGACTTTTATCTCTGGGTTTAATGCTTTGGCCCATATGGCTATTCCTGATATTAATCCTCCTCCACCTACTGGGACTAGTATTGTGTCTATTTCGGGGTTTTGTTCTAGTATTTCGTAGGCTATTGTTCCTTGACCAGCTATAACCCTATAGTCCTCGTATGATGAAATATAGGTTAATCTTTGTTTCTCTACTAGCTTTTTACAGTAGGCTTCTGCTTCATCATAATTTTCTCCTATAAGGATGACTTCAGCTCCTAGTTCTCTGCAACGATTAATTTTCTCTTTAGAAGCTTTTTTACTCATTACGATTTTTGCCTTTAATCCTAATATTTGTGAGATATATGCGACTGCTATTCCATGGTTTCCTGACGATGCAGTTATTATTCCTCTTTTCTTTTCCTCCTCAGATAATTGACTTATAATGTTGTATGCTCCTCTAATTTTGAATGACCTTGTTTTTTGAAGGTTTTCTAACTTTAAATATACTTCTCCATTGGAAACTTGACTTAATTTTTGTGAGTATATGAGTGGCGTTTTATATACTACTTCTTTCAATCGTTTTGAAGCCTTTAATATTTCAATTGCATTTAACTTCATATTTTTAGATTTGCATTTATTTCAAAAATACTTTGCTGTCTTTATCTAGTTTCATATATTCTATATTTTGATGAGTTCTGATTTTAATGCTTCTTTTAACACGGGATCAGGGATTGAGTATATTTTTTCTTTCTTAGTTAGAAACCCTGCGTCTACAAGGTTGCCTATTATCTTATTATATGTTGGTTTGGGTATTCTTCCAACTTTAGCTTCAGCTGCTCTATATAGTTCATTCCAAGATGCATTTTCAAGTATTGCTGCTGTTTTTAGTATGGCTAGATATCTTTTTCGTGCTTGATATCTGTTTGAGAGGAAGTGTTCTAGCTCCATTATTGACATTGCCATTGCTTCCTTTAATATCTCCTCTATGATTTTTTCGTCAAATCTTCTTTTTTCACATACTTTAAAGCCTAGATAAGTTAGCCATCCAACAATGCCATCTAGCTTTTCAACTGTTTTTTCTAGAAACCATTGAGGTGGATTTAAGCCTTGCTCATTAAAGCCTTTCTGTAGGAATTTAATAGATAATTTTGGGGTGAATGGCTTAAGTTTAATTTCACTATAGGCTCTGCCATATAATGGTGCTTCTGGGTTTCCTTTCCGTAGGAGTTTATATAGTAGGCCTATTTGGGACCCTGTTAGTATTAGCGTTATATTTTCTAGATGATCATATATATAGGCGAATAGGCTGTCAATTCTATAACGTGTAATTCTTCTTAGTTCTTGTGCTTCATCAATAACTATGACTATTCTTTCATCTATACTGTTTATTTTTTCTAGGATGCTTAAGAGTGTTTGAAATTTAATTTTTGATGGCCTAATTCTCAGTTTGATTCCAGCAATAGTTATTCCTTCTATTTTTTCTAAGTACCTGTAAATTCTTTCTCTTGTTTTTCTGGCTAGTGTTGGTATGCTCTCTATTAATATGCTTGTAAAATCATTTATGCTTAGTGCACCTAGGCTAGGTAATAATCTACAGTCAATGTATATGTATGGTATTTTTAACTCTTCTAAACATGTTAGGACAAGTGATGTTTTACCGTATCTTTTTAAGCCTAGAATTAAGGCTAAAGGTACTTTTCTTTTTATGATTGAGGTGAATTCTTTTATTTCTTCCTCCATGTTGAATAGGTCTTTTCTATTTCTTTTCGGCCTAAGGTCGAAATAAGGCAAAGGTAAGCCCCCTATCCTGGATAGCCCACTTACCTATTAGACACACGTGTTTATAAAGATTAACCTAATTTTATAATCTATGGTATTTAGATATTCTTCAATGATATTTGAAGTATTGCGAGTGAGCTACTATGAAGCTTCTTGTAACTTGGAGTCAATTGCCTAAATCTGCTAGGCGATATATTCTTTATCATTGCATGGTGACTCCTCTATTATTTACATGGTATTTGATTCCATATTTGATGTTTCAATCGGGTTTAGAAGTTTTTGAGGCTGGCTTCCTATTTACTCTTGGTGCATTATTTAGTTCTATATTGACTTTGATTGTTGGACGCTTTTTAGATAGGGGGGAGCCTAATGTTCTAATTGCAGTTTCACATATCATTGATGGCTTATCTTATATGTTATACTTCTTTGCATTTTCAATGAAAAGTAGTTGGCTTATATTGCTGGCGATTAGTGTTAACAAGTTTAGTGGTGCCTTTTATCCTGCTTATGCTGTTTATGAGTATGTGGCTTATCCAAGTGAGATTAGAGATGTAGCGTTTTTATGGCATAATATTTTGCCCTTTACTTCTCAAGCCATAACTTATCCTATTATTGGCTTTATTTTTGGTGTATTGTTTCCAACTATTGAAGGTATGCTTGCTGGATTGTTAATTGTTTCCTTTCTAACTTTTCTCATTATTCCCCTATTGTTTACATGGCTTCCCAGAGTTAAGGGTGATGTTGTAAAAGAGGATAAGCTTGCAAGTGGGAAAGTTTTCATTAAGCTTAATAAAAGCTTTATTCTAGCTGGTTCTGCATACTTATTTCTTATTTTTGCCGACTATATTGTTCCGCCATTGGTGCTGGTTAATGTTCTGACAGAGTTTTTTGGTGGAGGATTGTTTGAAGTTGGAGTTTATGAGGCAATTGTTGGAGTTACACTTGCCTTTTCATCTATACTTTTATTGAAGTTTAGAAGTAAGCGTAAGAAGCTTATGCTTACCTTGGGTTATCTACTTGTATTTTTGGCTGATACTGTAATGTTCTTCTCATTTAATATTTACCTGACTTTCCTATCTGCATTTTTAATGTCAATTGGTGGTGCAATTGCATTCCCATATCAAAGAGACATCCTTTACTCAACGATACCTGAGGAATTTAAGGGAACCTATATGGGTGTTTTGAGTGCTGTTTCAAAGGTTATCGGGATTGTTTCTCCTTTAATTGCGGGTTTTATTGCATCTATTCATGCTCAGCTTCCCTATGCTTTATCTGCACTTCTAGTTGTTTTTTCAATTCTTCTTTTCATTATAACGCCTTATGAGAATGAGTGATTTAGACTTTTATTACTTTTATTAGAGTTAATGCTGAGAGGTATAGTATTATTGCTATTGGAAATATTATCCATATTCCATATAGGTCGACTAGTAGTGATGCTATTATTGGCATTATTATCCCAGCTACACTCGTTGGTATGAAGTATATACTATAGGCTGTTCCTCTAGCTTCTTCAGGAGTTACTAGTGCTACTAGTGTGCTTGATATGGGCATGGTCATGGTGCTTGATATACCATATAGCAGGTAGAATATTACTGAGAGTAGTACTATGGGTGATATTACAAGTAAGGTTAGCGATGTTATCATAATTGAAAATATTATTATGAATGTTCTCTTCCATCCAAGTTTGTCTCCAAGCCATCCTCCAATAATTGGGCCTCCTAATCCTATTAATGGGCTTAAACCGAAAATT
>JANZKD010000069.1 GCA_025061245.1 Candidatus Culexmicrobium profundum | reverse complement strand
ATTCCCTCCTTCACAGTTGAGCTTCCAGGGTATAGGGGTGTAGATGAAATTGGAGCTGAAGCAGGATATAGAGCCCTAAAAAACCTATTAATCAAAACTGGTATGATTGATGGAGAATTGGAAGAATTGGACAATTTAGTTCCAGTAATTAAGGAGAAGGGTTATAGAAGAGAAACTATTCAAAGCAATTATGGCGGATTAGTTGAGCTACATAAAAAACTTGGAGAAAAAGTTGATGAAAATGAAGTTGTAGCAGTAATTCGGAATGTGTTTGGAGAAGTAATAGGAGAGGTAAAAAGCCCCTGGAATGGATACATAATAAGCATCAATGCATCTTCAAGAGTAGCCACAGGAGGAAGCGTAGCATCAATTGCAATAAAAATGAAGAAATAATACTATGATTTAATGGGGCAATAATCTCTCTATCTTCACCATTTTTAATCAACATTCACCATATATCAATAAGCTTCTAGATTTCACATCGTAGGATAATCTTCGGATATTAAGGAAAATAGAGATAAAGGCTCAGCCGGTTGATCCCTCATCAGCCATCAGACAAGGCTGAATTCCTCATCGCCGATAACAATACTAAAACCTAAAATATAAAATTTAAACATCTAAATCACTAAGATTGCATAGTAAAATATCAGAGTTGAAATTGGAATGACAACAACGATAAATGCAATAGTACCAACCAAAGTCTTACGTGCATTCTCACCTTCGGATTAGTTGAAGAATACAATGAAATCGCCTTATCCTTCTTCTTAAATAGAAAGAAGTATACCATCCCCATAGCGCCATCACCTATTGCATTTATAAGCATAGCTGCAACAGCCAATGGACGATTAAAGTGTAAAGGAAGTAGCTTAATGCCTTTCAAATACTATAAAAATGATTACTAGAAATTTACTGTTTAATGTTGAAATGCCATATCATATAATTGTAACGAATACTCGCATTCTATCCGTATTTGCTACAATAATTTTACCTCTAGGTCTTATTTTGCTTAAGAAAGGTATGAGTATGCAGAGGAAAAAGGAATAATTTATATCTGGAGCTAATTGTGATCTTTTCAGTTATCAGCTGTACCTGGTGGTTTATTATGGATTGAGAAAATTCTTAGAGAATTAATTTAAAAAGATATAAATAGTTATCCTGAGAATTGTAAAGTTAAGGTGAAATATAGATGAAAAGTTATATAAAATTATATGGTCCCTCCATTGAGAAGGGACTTATATCATTAGAAAATCTTCTTAAAAAGATGGAGAAAAGATATAGTTATGGAAATATGATTACACATATAATCTCCGTTGTAGAACCGTCCATAGATTTGATGACTGGGAAAATTATTGGGAAGGGAACAGTGGAAATAGGTGAATATGACTTTGTAATTGAATGGAAACAAACACCAACGAAAAAGCAGTTACTAAGTCTTATAAGGAAAATTGATGAAGCTCTACTTTATACTGGATGTAGATATACAATTGCAACTAAAGATTAAACTGATTCCAAATACTATTTTCTTATGATTAAGTTATTTTAGATGTAGTAATATTTCATCTACAAGTTTTTCTAATTTAAGTGCAAGTGTGTCGTAGTCTTTTAAGTCTTTGTCTGATAGTGGTGGAATTTTCAGGATTTCATATTTCCTAGTGAATTTGATGATGTCTTTTGATCTTAAAGTTTTAGCATTGCTTCCAAGACTTATTAGGCCATCTATAACTCTTTTAAATTCATTTGCCTCGTATAGGATAGCTGTGCTTGGAGAAACTCCTATTACTATTTCAGTTTCATATATTAGCTTAAGTTCAGGGACTATGGCGTCGTTGAATCCTTCAATAATTAGTGTTTCATATTTTTCTTTAAGTTTTGAGTAGCAACTACATATTGATTTGGAGGCTAATTTTTCATAATATGAGTTCCACTCATTAACATTATGTATGGGGATTACCTTGTTCATCGATTTGCTTAAATTATCTATATACTCTTCATCTCTAAGAACTAATTTTTCCCTCAGGTTAACTTCATTTAGTAGGAGAGTGTTGATGATTTCTCCACTTCTAATCATAGTATATCGCTCAACTAGGAGGTGATTAAATACTTCCCTCTCAAAAGTGTACATCCAGTCAACTAAGTTTAATTTGAGGAAGGTTTCGAGATTTAAAGGAGACATTAAAGCATCGATTGGATTTAGTATTTCGTATGGGAGAGAGCATTTAGAAGCCTCCTTAAGCTTTATGATGTCTTCGCAAAAAAGTTTGCCTTCAGATTTACATTTTAGAAAGGCATCATATTGATACCACATACTATGACCGGATCGAGGCTTAAAGACTCCAACTCTTACACCTCTATTCAATAAGCCTCTAGCCAATGCAGTAGACACAACAGTTTTACCCGATGAATATGGTAAAAATCCAAAAATAAAGATTGAATGCATTTTAACCACTTTTATTTCGTCCGATGTACAGAGAAATAAAAGTTTCTCAGCTGCATAATTAGAAGTAAATCATTTAATTTAAGAAGGCAAAATATAATTGAAGCATATGGATAATCAGAAAGTAATTAGTAAGGATAGAGATTTATTTCAAGACAAATTCAATACAAAAACTATAGCTTTCCAGAAAGAGAAAGATGAAAGAATATGTGAAAATTAATTGAATTAGCAGAAATATAAGATTTTAATGTATTCTACTCCTCTCTTCATTAAATGGTTGAGATCAAATAGTAGGAAATTATAGTTGCGATTGGAATTGCAAGATTATCATCAATTAAATGTTGCTTTTCAGCAATAGCTGAAATAAATGTAACCAACGTCCCTTTAAGTGTTTCTAGGAGAAATATTGAGATTGGGATTCCAGCGATGATGAAGGCTATTGTTCCAATTAGCGTTTTACAAGCTTTCCTAATCTGCGGGTTAGTTGAAGTGTATAGTGTAATTGCTTCTTCTTTTTTCTTGAATAGGAAGAAGCGTACTATCCCTGTAACTCCATCACCTATTGCAGTTAGAAGCATGGCTACTACTGCTAATGGGCGATTAATGTAGAAGAAAGCTGATCCAATGAAAAAGTACATGAGACAATAATATACTTCGCCAAAATTTCCTTTAATCTGAAACCATTTCATCTCTCTATCCATTAAATGAGGAATTAAGGTGTATAGGAAAAATGCTAAAGAAGCAATTGTCCAAACATAAACTTCGTTGAAAATATATAGATAGGCATAGAGTGCGGGAACAGTGCTAAAATGAATAATTTTCCTATTAACCCAACAGTAATCACTACCAATCTTCTCTGTAACTTTAATTGCAATAAGTATTGGAATCCCAACAATTACACCTACGATAAGGTCTGCTAAAAGAGACTCCATAAGCTTCATCCACATAATTATTAAGTTGAATTTTAGATTTAAGATTTTCATTCCATTTTAAACTACTTTTCAATGAGAAGTATCATTTAATTTTAGCTTTTAACTTTGTTTATAATTCTAAAGGTCATTTGAGAATTTATTAGAAAAGATATAAATAGTTAATTGAATAACTGTGTAATTAAGGTGAAATATAGATGAAAAGTTATATTAAATTGTATGGTCCCTCTATTGAAAGAGGTCTAATATCCTTGGAGAATCTTATGAAGAGATTGAAGAAGAGGTATGGCTATGGGGAGATGGTGGCACATATAATTAGTGTTGTTGATCCCTCTGTAGACCTTTTAACTGGAGAGTATCTTGGTAAAGGAACAATTGAAATTGGAGAATACGATTTTGTAATTGAGTGGAAGGAACCGCCAACCAAAAAACAATTACTCGGATTAATAAGAAGGATTGATGAAGCATTACTCTATACTGGTTGTAGATATACAATTACAACTAAAGATTGATTTTATCTAATAATGCGTCTAAGTAATTAAAAACTCGTACATGTTGTTATTTTATTTATTAAATGATAAAGCTAAAATACATAGATAAATTGATATCTGAATTAGAGTTCGCGGTTTAAGATTATGTTGGGTTTCTTCTTAAGGTGACAGAATTTCAAGCTCATCGATGGAAGTTAAGTTTTCATCTTAATTGTAAACCATAAATTTTATGGATTTTTAAGTATGGGTCTCATAGGTATGGGTACTATAATTCCCAGATCGGAATTAAAGGAGATTATTGAAACTAAAGGTTGAATTCTACTTTTTGGTGGAAGAAAAACTGGGAAACCTTTTCTTGTGAGGGAGACGTTACATTCTGACCATTACTTTTTCTATATTTTATTACAGGATTAACATCGATACACAGTCATTAAACTTCATAATTATAGGATGCTTCAAGTAAACTTAAAAACAAATCATTAATCTAATTAACACCAAAATATTCAGTAGTCTATCCATAAAGTTTATTTTTATTTTTTCTTCTTTATTTTGATGAAGTTGAGATATTTGGTAATTGATTTAATATCGACTATTCTTTATTGTTGGGTTTTGATTGTTTGTAAGTTGAATTATTGTTTTCCTAATTTAGATTTGAGACGATTTTATTGGTCTAGTAATATAGTTTTAAATTTTTTACCTATCTATTGCTTAGGTGCTTTTCTTTGGGCTTTTCTATTATCAGCAATTAGAATATATTTGACTGACAAAAAACATTTTAGCTTAGACTTAACGATAATATTTCTAATATCTAATATTTTATTCAATGCTCTTTTTCATTCCACCAGTAGGTCAAATACGAATAGGTTTCATTGAACTTTTAATAGTACTTTTTATACTTTTCATGACTTGGCTAGGAACATTAACATGGGCAATAATCCTATTAATATACCGTATATGCTTAACGGAACAGAAAAGAAATTTGAGAAGTTAATTCTTCTTTTCCTCTAAATTTAAAATGTGCGAGGGGATTGAAAGTGTGACGATAATTACTAAGTTATGAAGTTAGTAGGGGAGTTGTTTGTTCCAAAAATTTTAAAAAATTTGTTTTATAACAGTGTTTATAAATTTATAAGCGTATAATTTCTTGGTGTTTAAATATGAAGAGAGAATTAAAGAAATGTGTTCCATTTAATTTTCAGTGGTTTGTTTGGTTACCTGGTAGAGTTGTTTATGGTTTTCATTTTGTTTTGGATGCTCGTGCTTTTTATAGGCCTGGAATTCTTGAGCGTATCACTAAGGTTTTTTCTGTTAATGGTGTTCCTATAGTTCATTATGCAATTTCCTTTAATCCAAAAACAGAGTCTCATGGAGTTATTTTCGCTGATTTTACTGGTCTTGATTTAACTGTTGCCTATGAATTGCTTCCAACTCTACGGCAAGTGCAGTATGTTGTCGATGTTAAGATTATACCTCCATTATTTGAAGGTTTCACAATTGATCCATACTTCTTCCCTCTTATCGTCGGTGATGAGAGAGCCATTCTCTTCTTAAGAAGAAACTATGTAGCATTCGACAAAGTTTTGAGGGAAAAGATTGGTACTGCGTATGAAGTAATGTTATATTTGGCTGGATTTGAAATTGGTCAATCAGCATTCAAGGCTCATAGAAAAATTGCTGGAGACGACCCAGAGAGACTAATTAAAATAACCCAAGCCTTATACAAACAAGTAGCATATGGAATCATGGAAATTAAATGGTATGACATGGATAGATGCGAAGCCATGGTAAGAATATATGATAATTTTGAATGCGAACTATTTAAAGAAACAGATAAACCTGCATCACATTTTATCAGAGGAACAATGGCAGGATGGTTCAGTGCATTCTTTAATAAAGAAGTAATCGCCATAGAAACAAAATGCATAGCGAAAGGAGATCCATATTGCCAATTCATAATCAAACCAAAATAAATGATAACATTATCATAAATGACATACAGCTATAATTTTTCAGCTCCAGCAAAACCGCTAAGTGTCGATTACACTTTATACTTTATAGGTGCATTCATAGCTATAATGGCTGTAACAGCAATATTTTCATAGCAATTAAAAGACGGAAAGTTTTATAGTTTAACTCTATTTATTTTATTTCTATATTTCCATTTTATGCGTTATTTTTAAAATTTCGTTTTAATTATAGTTATTGGGGTTTTAGGTGTCTTGGCTATATTATCGCGAGTTAGATAGACTTTTGATGCAGTTAAGGCAACTTTACTCTTCTGTTGAGGTTTCAAGTGAGCTTAGGGGTTGGAATTGGAGTAATGATTTGCTTTCTCCTCCAGTTGAGAATGTTTATTTTGGTGTTTCTGAGCTTGCTAATAGGTATTGTTCCACTTTTAGGGATATTTATCTCCGTAGGGTGGCAGGTGTTTTTGCTCCAATAACCTTTAAGACTGTTCGTGGATGGCTTTATCATGCATTATCCAGTAGGAGTGCTTCTATCCTTAAATCTACCCTCTATTCTCATGGCTTAGTCAGAGGTATCGAGTTAATTAAAATGTTGGAGAAAGAGCGAAGCAGTATTGTTGACTCTCTAATTGAAGAGTATAATGTTAATCGATATTTAAGTTCAGAAGAAGTTGATTTGTTAAGGAATGATTTACATGTACTTTTTGATTACTTTGTTGTGCAAGCTGCTTCTAGATTAGATGTTGTTTTGTCTGAAGTTAGATATGCTAAGCTTGAGAGCATTATTAATAGGGTTGCGCCTCAAGTTTCTGAGAAGCTTGTTGATGGTAGATTGCTAGGCTTGTCTAAGGAGTTGAGAATTGATGTTATGCTTGATAATCGAGTTATAATTGATATTAAGACTGGTGATGTTAGAGATTTTCATAAATATGCTTTAGCTGGATATGCATTGGCTATTGAAAGCGACTTGGAAATACCTATTGATTATGGACTTATAACTTATCTCTCAGTTGTAAATGGACGTGTTAAAATTAGTAATAAAATGTATTTTATCGGCGATGAATTGAGAAGGGAGTTTATTGAGATTAGGGATGAAGCCTTCAACATTTTTAGTTCAGGTCAAGATCCAGGCAAGCCTGCTTCATGCCCTGAATATTGCATATATTATTCTGTTTGTAGGGGTGGATAAGTATAGGTAAGAGGTTAATTTTAACTGGATATGGCTACTATTTAGGCGCTAAGAAGGGTATGCTTCTCATCAAAAAGGCTGGTGGAGGGAAGAGAACAGTTAGTGTTGGAAATCTATCACATATAATCGTTAATGCACGTGGATTCAGTATTAGTGGCGATGCCCTCAAACTATTACTTCGACACGGAGTGCAAATAGTATTCCTATCAAAAAACAGGCCTATAGGAAAACTTCAGCCCATGAGGAGAGGTGGATCAATTAAATTAAAGAAGGAGCAGTTTAAAGCTCAAATGGATGATAGGGGATTAAATATTGCATGGAGAATTGTCTTAAATAAAATTTCAAATCAAATTAATCTTCTAAAACGTATACGAAAAGTTAGAATGAGGAGAGATGCTAAACTTGCTGAAGAATTAAGAATGGACATTGAAAGAATAGACTATGTCAAGAAGGAGGTTGAAAGTAAGGGTGCTGGAGATTATAAGCCATGGTATATTTCAAAGGAAGCTGAAGCCAGTAGAATTTATTGGGAAACAGTAAACAAGCTTCTTCCAAGTGAAGTTGGATTTGAGGGTAGAAGAAAGAAGCGATTTGACCGCCCCTCAGATCCCTTCAACATTGCATTAAACTATCTATACTCCATTCTCGCCAGTGAAGTATGGTTTGCAGTTGAATTGTCTGGACTAGACCCATACCTCGGATATCTACATGAAGATAGCAGTAGAAGACCAAGCCTAGTTATGGATTTAATGGAAGAATTCAGACAACCAATAGTAGACAAAATCCTAATACACTTCTTCACTGTGGGTAAAGATTGGAAGAACATTTTGAACCAGGAAGGAAGACTCACAGAGAAGGGACGTAGAAAACTACTTGAATTATACTATAAGGCACTTGACAGAAAAGTTACATTTCAAAATAGAACATTGCCTATAAAGGCGCATATACAATTACAGCCATTAAGACTAGCCAAATACATTGTAGGCTATATGCAAAGCTATCAGCCATATAATGTAATCTAGGTGAAATCAATGCACACCCTAGTAATCTATGACATAACCGACGACAAAATACGTGATAGAATAGCCACTGCATGCAAAGAAGCAGGTTTGACAAGAATACAGAAAAGCGCTTTCCTAGGAAAGCTAAATTCACAACAGAGAAAAAACCTTAAAAACAGACTTAAGAGAATTTTAGGAAAAAATAAGGGAAACATACAGATATTTATAATATGCGATGCAGACATAAAGCTAAGAGAAATTATTGGAGAAATAATTGAATATGAAGAAGAGGAAATATTAATATTGTAATTTCCTCCATTAAGAGAAAAATTTCAAAATATTTCTCCCTATAGAGAATTTAAGAGAAACTTCTACCATAATCATATGTTGAAATGTCGAATGAACTTCAATATATAACCCCAATTCATGTGAGAGATTATCTGTTCTGTCCTTCAATATTGTATAATAAGTATGTTAGAAGAATAGTTGAACCTGAAACTGAAATGATGGCTAAGGGTAGAGAGGAATATGAGAGGGACAAAGCTGGATTAAAGAGAAGAAAAACAATTCTAGGCGACAGGAGAATAAAGGCTGATAAGGTGTTATTCTCAAAGCCATTGAAAAGTGAAAAATATAGGCTAGCAGGAGTAGTTGACTGTATATATTGGAAAGACAATAAACTACACGTATTAGAAATAAAGTATACTAAAGCTAAGAAGCCCTTTCCAGATCATATCTAT
>JANZKD010000068.1 GCA_025061245.1 Candidatus Culexmicrobium profundum | reverse complement strand
TTTTTATCCTCCATATATTTGTTAAGTCTCCTTAAGAAATGATCATAAGAGATTTTAATACCTCTATCAGTAACAAGCCACCTCCAAACAGCCTTTTTCGTCCATCCTTGATTTAATTTTTGTAGGATTTCTTTAATTGGAAGTTTCATTGGCGGTCTGCCTTTTCGTCTACTTACCGCTAAATTTTTTGCTTTTTCAATGGAATTTTTAGGTAGTAAACTAAGAATATTCGTAAAGTTATGAAGGGTTATTTCATCTGTCCTCCTGTTATGTACGGCAATAAAGACTTTCTTTCCTCTTTCTTGATATAATATTAGTTTGCCCAATTGGGTTAAATTTTTAGGAGACGTGTCTTGTGTTTTCCAATATAGATTTAAAAGTTCTTTTACCGTGTAATTATTACCTAGAGATTTTACTTCTATAAGAATTTCAGAGTCCTCAGATATTAGATCAGGTGTCTCACTAAGCTTAATAAATTGTTTTTTGAAAAAATGTTCAGCAAAGTTCATTACTTTAAGTTCACTTAACAGAGATATGTTTCTTTCAAGTAAATTTCTCATAAACCTTAATCCTACACTTAATGGTATTTCATTTTGAGATAAAAATTCACTTAATTTAACTATTTCGAGAACAGCTTTATCCAATTATTTACCTCCTTAGACCTACTTTAAAGCCTAGTTTTCTTAGTCTCTTGCGAAGGTGATCATAGCTTATGTCTATCCCATCGCTTCGCATTATTTTCCAAATAGCTTTGACAGACAAGTCTTTATATCGCCTAGTATACCTTAGGATGACTTCATCTTTGACTTTTGGTGGTCTTCCCTTTTGTTTACCTGATTCCCATGCTGCTATTTGTCTTTCTCTTCTAAGCTTTAACTCCATTTCCGATAGCCATGAAAAAATTCTAATTAGCAAATCTCTAATCTGTTTATCCTGAATTTGTAACCATTGATCATTTACTGATATTATTCTTAGGCCTAGTTTTTTCTCAATTTCGTCGAAGAAATCGAAGATGTCTCTTAGGTTATAGCCTAGTCTAGTGAAATCAAAAACTATGACATAGTCCACTAAATCTTTTCCTCCTGAAGATAAGAAATCTATTAGTTTTTTTGCTCCTTCTCTATTTTTCCATGACCTAGCTCTTTGTACTCCTTTGTCAACAAAGTATTTTAGGACTTCGATTCCACTTTTCTTGCAATATTTCTCAATTACAGTGCGTTGATTGTTTTCATCTTGTGCGTGAGTAGAAACACGAATATATGCAACTGCTTTAGCCAAACCTTCACGCTCCATGTATAAATCGGATAAAAAAGTATATGTATTTTTACCTTCAAAATGAAGATAAAATAAGAAATATATCTTTAATCGGAGAGAAGACCACTTTTGACCGCAAGCTCTTCACCAATCAGTTTGATTGCTAGCAATACATTATTTCAATAATTTCCAGTAAATTTTCCCTCTTCTTATTATTCTCATAACCTTTTTTCTCTTTTCTAGATATCTTAATCCTGCTACTATTTGGGGTATTTTTAGGTCTGTTCTTTTTGCAATGGTGGTGATGGTTAAGCCTTTTCTACTTTTCTTTAAGGTTTTTTGGATTAATAGGACGTTTATTTTGTTTTTCCACTTTTTGCTTACATTATAGTATTTTAATACTTCAAATAATTGTTCATCTTTAACTCCTAGAACAAATTTCTTAATGCTTGCTAGGGATGCGAGTTTTTTAACTTTGCCTTGGTGTTTAAGTGTTCTTAGACACCACTTAATGGTTTTTAGTGGGAATTCGTATTTTAGAGAGTCTATTAATTCGTCTTCAGTTAATGGTCGAATGCTAAGTGCTTCAATGATTTTGTTTTTACATGCTTTAGTCAATTTTCTTGGTGCTTTCTTCTCTGTTAATGGTATTTTCTCATTTATTTCTTCTATATCAACTTCCCCAATAATTACATCATTTAATAAATTGATGTTGTTTTGTCTCATTATTATAATTCCGTATCTTGATGCTAATTGTATGTATTGAAAAGGTAGTTCATTTAGTGGAGTTGCTATTATTACAGTTATTGGATTTGTCCTCATGACATCCTGTGCCATAAACATTACTTTGAAGAAGTTATCTAGATTTTTTAGGATTATTATAGCTACAGCATAGTCAGGAATATAGAAATCTACTATCCATTTTGCTGAAGCGTTAATCTCAAAGTTTTCCTGGAAGTCATATTTTCTTCGCTTAAGAATCCTTTTAATCTTCGATTTTATGGATTGCAAGCCTCTCTCCATAACGTATTACATAATTTTGAGTTAATATATTTTATGATATATTCTCATTTTTGCATGATACGTGTCTAGTAGAAAAAGACCAGTAACTGCTAGAGGGAAACGTCAAACACCATCAAAGGTGAAGATTACCCTTTCAGTAGATTTTCTAGCCTCCTCCAGCAGGTGGGAATATGTATATCTCATCTCCACTCTTAACCTTTGCGTCCAACCCGCCGAGAAATTCTACATTTAAACCATTAAGAAGAATCTTATACATCTTCTTAATACTTTCATTTTCAGATATTTCTTCCAGTAAACCATTAACCTTAGAAAGTACATTTCTCAGGGTTGTAGGATTACAATCTATTACAACTTCTCTTCTTTTCCCAAATTTATCTCTCAAAGTCGCAAAAAACTCAATTGCGACTTTCATGCTCATACGGCCATATACCTCCAATATAATAAAAAATTATAGGAGCTTAACTTGGTAGTAGTCCTTCTGCTTCTAGTCTATCTGCTAATTCCTTTAGGTCTAGTTCCTCTAGTTTGGCTCTTGTGGGTCTGCCATCAATCCATCCTCTAATGCTATAATACTCATCTAGCATTTCTTCAAGCTTCACCGTATAACCCTTTGCTGGGCCCTCTGGCATCGGCTCTTCTAGGAGTCTTTTAGGTAATATATCATACTTTCTTCCATCTCCGAATGATAGTATGTTGAAGACCCTCTCCGCATTCCATATCCTCTCTCCAATTTTATTTAACTCCTCTAAAGTTATGTTCCAACCTGTAGCTCCACCCAGTAGGTCTACCCAATCTTCCACCCAGGTAGCAAATGTATTGAATTTACAGAGAACTAGGCTATCAACAACTGCGAAGCCGTCTTGGAATGTTTTTACTAATTCTGCTTTACCCTTAGTTGTGAAGCGATCTACTAGTTCAGGTACACCTAGAACTTCTGGTGCAATCATATAGGCTCTTAAGTGGCAGCCTCCTCTATTTGAAGTGGCGTAGCCCAGACCATGTGCTTGTACTCCTCTAGGATCGTAGGCTGGAAGTTCTTGTCCTCTCACCACTATGGCTAATTCAGGTGCACCATATTTCTCAGCTAAAACCTTAGCACCTTCAGCTAATTCATCACCAATACCTGAGCGATAAGCGGTTCTCCAGGTTAATTCAACTACGGCTGCTCCATTCCCCCAGTTAGGTTCCAGTCCTCTTAGTTTCTCTGCCGGTATCTTGCCTTTCTCATAGAGCTCCATTAGGGTGCCTATTACATGACCCATAGATATTGTGTCTAAGCCGAGTTCATTGCATAGGTAGTTGGCTTTGCAGATTGCAGCTAGATCGTCTGTTCCAGTTTGCGCTCCAAAGGCCCATACAGTTTCATATTCAGGTCCGTCACCCTCACCTATAAATGGTCCCTTAACCGGAACCCGCGTATATCTTCCACACGCAATAATACAACCCCAGCATGCAACCCTCTTCGTTAACACTGTTTCAGCTATTGTTTCTCCACTATACTTATCAGCAGTGGGATGCACTCCAGTCTGGAAGTTTCGTGTAGGAAAGATTCCATGCTTGTTAATAATATTTACTAGAACTGCAGTTCCATACTTCGGTAATGATTCACCTGTAACCGGGCTCTTTTTAATTTTATCTGTATTAGCTCGAACAGCCTCTCTAAATCTAGTTTCATCAGCTATTGGCGGCCTCATCGTTCCTCTGACAGCTACAGCCTTAAGCTTCTTACTTCCAAAGACAGCTCCATGACCACCCCTTCCAGCAGCTCTACCCTTATCGTTTATTAGACAGGCTATTTTAACTAGATTCTCACCAGCAGGACCAATGCACAGCACCTTAATGTTCTTATCACCCAACTCTTCAAGTATCATATCTGTTGTTGCATGAGTATCCTTACCCCATAAATGCCTAGCATCCCTTAACTCAGCTTTCCCATCATGAATCCATAAGTAAACTGGTTTTTCTGAAGCACCCTCAATTATTACAGCATCATAGCCAGCAAACTTTAATTCAGGACCCCACCTACCCCCTGACTGAGAGTCATGAATAGTATTCGTGAGAGGTGCTTTAGTAACTGAACACCATCTACCACTTTCAGGAGCAGCAGTTCCAGTTAGAGGACCCGTCAACAATATTATCTTGTTCTCCGGGCTTAATGGATCAACCTTTGGATCAACCTCTTTCAACATTAAGTATACACCTAGACCTCTACCGCCAATCCATTTTCTAAGCACTTCTTCAGGAAGCGTTTCATCTCTAAGTTTCTGCTCGGTCAAATTTACTCTTAGAATTTTCCCCATATATCCTCCTAGAGGCATAAAAATCAACCTCACAATAAATATTACATAATGATAAACTAAACTTTTTCGATTAAATGAAAACTATATTATTTAATACTTCAATATAATGATTACTTGGTGACATTGGAGGAACATATTGATGCTAAACCATAAAATTGAAAATCCTGAAAAAATCTACATTGAAATTACAAATAGATGTAAC
The DNA here is from genome assembly GCA_025061245.1 of Candidatus Culexmicrobium profundum. Lineage (GTDB taxonomy): Archaea > Thermoproteota > Methanomethylicia > Culexarchaeales > Culexmicrobiaceae > Culexmicrobium_A > Culexmicrobium_A profundum. The sequence continues at coordinate 4,091 of JANZKD010000068.1, read as the reverse complement.
CTCAGCTGTAAATTATGTTTCAGATATGGACAACTAAAAACCTATTATAACAGTGACATCAGTAAGCAATTATTCAACAAAATAATAAGTGAAGCATATGAATACAATGTAGAAAGCATAATGTTCGGTGGATGGGGAGAACCGCTCATCCATAAAAATATAATTGAATTCATAGAAACAACTAAGAAACACGACTTCACATTAGAAATCAACACTAATGGAGTATTAGTTGAGAAAAATTTTAGAGAAATAGTCGATTACAATGTGGATAAACTAATAATTTCAATTGATGCAGCATCAAGTGAAATTTATAGTAGGATAAGAGGAAACTATTTCTCCTCAATAATTAGGGGTCTAAAAGAGATAGACAAATATAAACGAAACAAGAATGCGAAAAAACCGGAAATATGGTTTTCATATACCCTGAGCACAGATAATGTTGATGACGCTACAAACGTGGTGAAATTAGCCTCAAACCTTAATGTTAGAGGCATTATTTTTTCAAATCTAATTCCAATATCAGAGAAATTCCAGAATAAATGCTTATATTCAAACGAGAAATTATCAGTTAAAAACAATAATTTAAAGATAGAACTAGCAAGATTAAGTCTATTTCACCAAGTATCAGTCAAATTACCATTCTTTGAATTGAAAACCGAAAGAATCTGCCCATTCATTGAGAGAAAAGCAACATGCATTACCCATAAAGGAAGAGTGACACCATGCTACAATTTTCTACACGATTATCAATGCTATATATATGGTCGCAAGAAGAATATAAAGCAAATTTCATATGGAAACATTAGAACACAAAGTCTATCAAGTATTTGGAATGATCCAAATTATGTTAAATTCAGACAATTAGTAAAATTTTTCCAGTTTCCATCATGCACTGACTGTGACTTCCATTATGATTGCACATTTAGTGATTCAAATGAATATGACTGTTGGGGAAATAGTCCAACATGTGCAGATTGTCTTTATTCAAGAAAAATCATAATATGTCCATAAAATTTTAATACGTTAATTGACGATTATAATAAACTTAATCACAGCAAAACCATAGTAAACCATCAATCATCTACGAATGTCTACTTAATAATTATTACGCATTCACTTTAATTTACCTGAAAAAAATTATGAATAATTTCATTAATCAATTAAAAAATCAAGAACGACAAATATACTCACACATGTTAAGATAACGTAAACATTTATGCAATAAATTGATTTAAAAGGTAAAATCCTACAAAGCTATTCAGTATTCTCTCGAAGCAATTTTCTATATTTTTAGAATAATTTAAAAATTTTATTTAAAAAATTGATGATAAGTGCTTTTAAGTATTTTTTACGTTAATTGCCGATATTTATATGACATAAAATTGAACAAGTATAATTGCAAGAGCTAAGATAAAAGTAAATATGGTAGGAATAGCTCCAATTTTAATCCACTGCTTTAGTGTTATTTTTATTTTCTTCTTTTCAAGCAAACCTAATGCTATTATATTAGCAGCAGACGCCAATGGAGTAAGATTTCCAGCATAACAGCCAGATATAAGTACAATCCACCAAAATGGATATACTTCAACACCCTTTTCAGCTAAGCTTAACACTATGGGTATGAATGTAGCAACAGTAGGCACATTATCTAGAAAGGCTGACAATACGAATACTGAAATTGAAATTATCGCTAAGAGAATTGTTAATTCACCACCTGAGAAGCTTATTATTAGCTCGGCAATTTTTTCGGTTACTCCTGTATATTTTAATGCACCTGTTTGACCAAAAAGAAATGCTATAAATAATAACGACCACCAGTCAACTTCACTACTAATTATCTCTTTCCCTTCTTCCCTGTAAAGATACAGGCTTGCAGCTGCTCCAAGAAATGCTATTCCAACAAGCATTGTCTCACCCTTTAAATGAAGAAATTTTTCAATGACAGTGTGAAATGCTATTGCAAGAACAGTTATAGTAAATGTCATAGATGCCGCGAAAAACTTTTTAATATCCTCAATTGTCGCCCATATATCAAGTAGCTTTATCTCCCTCTCCTTAAGAACTTTCTCCATCTTATTGTTCATTCCCTCAATTTCACGATGGTAAACTTTAGAGAAAAACCATGATATGAAAATTATACTTAAAATAGCTGGTGGCATAGACCATCGAATAAATTCCTCAAATCCCAAACCTGCACCTAAAGCTAAAATTAGCCCCACTGGATTGCCCAGTGCAGTTGCACTACTCCCTATATTTGTTGCTAGGATAGCTGAAATTAACGGCAATGTCGGATCTAACTTAAAGTAATCACAAAACTCCATTATCATCATCGAAATTAAGACAATAGAAGTCACAGAACCCATTAATGCTGCAAGAACTGTTGACGTTAATATAAAAAATATAATCAATCTTTGAAATTTAAAATTAGACCACTTTAAGAGGAGGATAGTTAGCCATCTAAAGAATCCCGCCCGCTTTAAGGGTACAACTATGATTGTCATTGCAAATAAGAATAAAATGATATCAAATTCTGCAGATTCAATTAGTGTTTCTATATCCATAACACCAAGCATTAATAGTGCAGTTACACTTATGAGTGCAAGGAGAAGTTTATATCTCCAATAAAGAAAGGTGCCTAAAACTGAAATGATAAATGCAGATATGGCGATTATCTGTATCTGATTAAATCCTAATATATATGCCATTATCATTGAAAATACAGGTGTTAGAATAAGAGTTACTAATCGACTTTCGTCGATTATCGCCTCTTTCACAATTACTAGTAATTCTTTTATACTGTTCTCTCGCACCATATTAACCTCCATAATAGCGTCAAACAAAATAATTTATAAGGACATTTAAATTCTTCTTTTGTGAGTATTCTTTTTCAGGGGAGTGTCAGTGAAATTGTATAGTGACAAAATAAAAGAAATAGGAAAAATATTAGTTAAAGATGTTATGCGACCCGTACATGAAGGAATTATTGATAGTGAAACACCCATTGTAAAGGTTTTAGAGTTAATGGCCACTGAACCTAAAAGAAGAATTATCTATGTTGTAGATAGAGGAAAACTTATTGGAATAATAACACCAAAAGTTTTACTTGAATTTATAGCTCTAAAACTTGGAAAAGTTGATGTATTAAGGAAAGCGGAAGAAAGTATCGGACTACGATTTATAATTGGAACCATAGCTCAAGATTATGTTGGAAAAATAGTTGCATGTCATCCTGATGACACTCTAGCTGAAGCAACCAAGATAATGGTAGAAAACCTTATGGATGAAATACCAGTTATAAACGAAAATGGAAAATTAGTAGGCGAGTTAAGTTTCATTGACATTTTAATGCTTGCATTATACAAATTAAAACCATAGCTTAATCTACGATAATTGACGAAGACATTATTTTCATCATCGATAATAATTATTTATTTTTCAAAAAAAGTCATGATAAAAACGAATTTTCTAAAATAAGAAAGTAAACTCCTTATTTAAATGCTTAAGGCGCTATCAAGGCTTTACTGTCAATCATCGTAAGGTTTATATTCATTAAGCATCATGATGATATCATTGAATATAAATTATAATGTGTATTCATGAGGTGTTAAAAGATGGCTAAATGTCCGAAATGTGGTACTGAAGTTGAAACTCCAATGAAAACTTGGACACTTGCCCCAAAAGGCAGGAAAGGCGTAACCATTGGATTATTTAAGTGCCCCAACTGTGGAGCATTCTTCAGATCAGGAATAAAGTAGATTAAATGAAAACATTAAAATAAAATTCCCCCTACCTTTTTTCAGAGCAATCTTTTATTTTAACGATGGCTACAAAGATTGTATTGAGAGGGGTAAAGTTGGCTAGTGACGAAGAGATAACTCGAATGTATCAAGCATTAGGTAGTTCTCTAAGGAGAAGAATAATAGAATTCCTAGGTACGCGTGGGAAAGCTAGAGTAACTGAAATAAAAAAAGCATTGAAAGTAAGTACCGGTTCACTCTATTATAATTTGGAGCTATTAAGAGATTTAATAGATCGAGATGAAAATAAAAAATACTATTTAACTGAAAAAGGATGGATAGCTTATAATCTCA
>JANZKD010000067.1 GCA_025061245.1 Candidatus Culexmicrobium profundum | reverse complement strand
TGGAAATTTACATTGAGTTATAAAGGATACATCCTAATAGAAGAGGATAGAAAACCGGAACTTAAAGAAGCTAAGAAAATAAGGATAAGAGACATAGAAACATTCAGAAACACTCTAAAGAAAAAATCCCTGAAATTTAAACAAGTAGAATTTGAGTACACAGACAAATTTTTAATGGAACAACTAGATGTCATAAGAACATTCAAAATTGATATCTTCAACTATGCAAATAGTGACAAAAAATTAGAAACAAAAGACAAAGAAATCTACAAAGAGTACCGAAAATTATCTGAAGTTATTCACATACCAATATATCTAAACTACCCACCCTTCGCATCACTACTAGAATACATAGGCCTCCAACACCACCTCGTAAAAATAAGAAAACTAATAGAAGAAACAATAACAATATACAACAAAATAAAAAGGTAAAACACACATCATCCACAATAAAGAAAACCATTAAAACAATATTACACATCTGCGCAGTTTTCTTTATATACTTGAAAGAATTATAAGTTCAAATGAGAGCTGTAAGCAAAAAGGTGAAATGATTGATTACTAGAGAAAGATCTTTTACAATATTGATTGAAAGGGATGAAGACGGATATTATGTGGCTGAAGTAGCTGAACTACCAGGATGTCACACACAGGCTAAAGATATGAAGGAGTTAATGAAAAGAATACGTGAAGCAATACAACTCTACATAGAAGTTGGAGGTAAAATAAAAGATCTAGATGTAAAAAGAATAACTATAAAGATGCCAGCTAAGGATCCTTCTTTATAAACATGAAAAAATCTTGAAGAGATAAACCCACATCATAAGCTATCTTCCTTAGCAATAGTTTCAATATAGCTGCCTATAATGCTAAAATCTTAGCAAATCTAGCCCACCTCCTAAACGAAAAACAGGTAAACCAAATCATAGATGCAGCTCTAACAAATAACCAAATTACATATTCATGGGGAGCAGCACCCCACCTAAAGAAAATACTAATAATAAACAAAGACAAAATTCCCAAAGAAAAAGCAGAAGAACTAGAAAATATACTCAGATACTGAAGAACATCTGTAAAGAAAATGTAAATAACCAACTAGGATATAACTAAAAGAAACATCAACAGCCCAAATAGAGAATATAATATCAGTTCATCAAGATAAATATGTAGAACAAAAGCTGGATAAGCAGACTAAAGCAATAATAATGCTGTCTCATCCAAATAAATTCACATGCAAGAATTTAAAAGAAAATTAGTGACAGTGATTTCGATGAAGGTGAACCGAGAAGAAGCAACTAAGTTTAATGGAGCAATCTATACCAATGGAAACTATCTAAATTATAGATTAAATGAATATTCAATACAGTAACCTAAACTTCACACAAACCTTTGAGTCAACCTCCCCATCTTACTTAGCATAGAAAACAACCTCTCAAAATATGATGAATATTTGGTGAAGGCAACCCATAAGCCCCATAAAATATCTATGCAACCCCAACGAATCAAAACATCTTCAAGCTTCCCAGTAATGGTAATTATGAGGTTCTGATTAGAATTTGCATTCAAAACAAATTATGCCATCAGCATAAAGAGAGGAGCAGGAATTACTATAAAATCTTTATTTCTATAAAATTCCATACCTGCATAGACCAGTATTCCTCTAACCTTTAGCTGTTTACTTAATCGAGTAAGCTTCTTCACATGATCACTATCAACTTTATTACCAGAATATACTTCTATTGGGATAAGTCTTCCCTTAATATCTATTAGAAAGTCTATTTCTCTACCAGGCTTCGGCTTAAAATAGAACATTTTCCTTTTCAATAATCTAATATCCTGAATAATCTCTAAGGAAAAGATCATGTGAGCAATATTGCTTGCAGAAACCATCTCCAAAATAACACTTTTCCACTCATTCAATCTATCCAAGATCATTGAATATGGATCACTATTTCCAGCACTTATAGCCTTAAAAGCATAGAACATCAGGGGATCCCAAAAATAGAATTTTCTAGGACTCTTCAGAGGAGATTTACGTTTGCTAAAATCCTTTAATTTTCTTACTTCAATTAAAACAAAGGCATCTACAAGGTAATTTAAATACTGCTTAACTGTATTATGTGAAATTCCAAGCTTATTAGCCAATTTATTATCGCTAATTTCCTTAATTGGAACAGCTTCAAAGGGTCCCCCTGAAGCCTCCAAAAGCTGATAAAGAATATCGTATAGTGTATTTTCATTTAACCTCCACTTCATTGCATCTTTTACTGCAAGATCTACAAAGTCAAGATAGACATTAGGATGAATCCTTCCCAGAGTTAAGAATTGTCGAACTGCAAGAGGGAAACCTCCAGTTAGAAGGTAATCTTCAAAGTATGCATAAAGCTCATTTAAGTAAGTTTCAGCCATCTCTAAAACATGTGGTATTCCACCATTCACCCTAGTAAGCTCATTAAAAGCATTCAATCGCCTCTCAACCTTCAAAAACTCTTTACTAGTAAATAAACTTCTAACATCACTTTTACCAGCCAGCATTTCCCTATAATATGCATATTCAGAAAACTTCATTGGAAGGAGTAATTTATCATTACCTCCCTCTAACATCACACCCTTCCTTAAGCCAAGAGTTTCAGCACCCTTCCTAACATCTAAGCTATGACTCCCAGTAACAAGCAATTTAACATGGTTCCTAGTTAGAAGGCCGGAATCATATAAATCCTTAACAGCAAGTTGCCAATTCTTCAAACTACTAACCTCATCAAGAAAAACATATGTATCACCAGGAAAATCCCTTCGCCTAACAAGAAAATCTCTAATCACACTAACCAAACCCTTAACTCCACCCAATCCAGCTCTATCACAACGTATATAAACTATTTTCAATGGATTAACTTGACCTAAACCTGAAACACTACATAATAAAAGCTCTCTAATTAAAAGCTTAATCAGAGTAGTCTTCCCCACACGTCTAGGACCCCTCAAACTTACAAGAACATATCTTCCCCTAGTTTCAAGGAAATCCCTCCTCAGAAGATGGAGAAGACGCGGCGTCCAAATCTCATTAATCTTCAAAACCTCACCCGGTCTTTTAAGTTCACTAAGATGCGGATCCCGCTCACCCATCATCTCAGTCAAAGGAATCCTTAAACGCCTCACAATATCATCTCTAGAGAGATCCTCCGCCACAACAGTTTTCATTAAATCCTCTAGAAAGCTTAGGAAATCAGGTCTCCACCACCAATTATCTTCAACTAGAAATGAAACTGACAAGTTTATCATCCAATCTTGTCAATAAACTGACAAGATATATAAATCTTACTCAACAACACTAAACTTAAAGCTCACACCATCAACAATAACCAGCCCATCCAAATTTAAACAAAGCTTATTTAAAGCAAAATTCTCAATCCACCTCGTCAAATTCCCTCATCGCTAACACATTTGATAACTATTTAAATCACATTGTTCCTTTAGTGTCTTCATTAGCATCTTAGCATGTTCATAATGTGGATTTATCTTTAAAGCCCTAATTACACATTCATATGCCTCCTTATAGTTCCCTAAAGTATAAAGCATAATTGCCTTGATATACCATGCCCTTTCATTCTGCGGGTTGAGTTCTAAGGCTTTATTGAAATATTTCATTGCTAATTTTATTTTACCTGTCTGAGCAATTGCTATACCCAGATTAATTAATACCAAATCATATTTAGGATTCAGCTCCAAAGCCTTATTCAAGCATTTTACAGCTTCATCAAATAAGCCAAGTTTATTATATAGATCCCCTAAATTATTCCAAGCTTGCTTCAAGTTAGGCTTTATTTCTAAAGCCCTTCTATAATAATATAAAGCCATGTCGTAAAATCCTCGTTCCTTAAGTTTAGTAGCAGTATTCACTAGTATTTCAGCTTTAAATTTTGAGGGTAAAGGGATGATACGGGTTTCAACTGTCCACCCGAGAACAGTGTATGGGACTATAGGTTTATACTCTATAACAGTACAATAGGGATTACCGAATGGATCAATATAGAGACGCTTTATAGTTAGAATAATGGAATCTATATCTGGATGATTTAGAAGCCAATTCCTACAAAAATTCTCTATACTCCTTAACCTCATAGAGAAAAGACCAATCTTAGGATCTATACTGGAGAAGTTAAGACCTCAACCTTTGACGCCAGAAGAATTTGTTAGGGAGCTTCAACGCTTAATAGTAAATGCAGAGGCTGAGGCCAGAATAATAATATACAGCCCATATCTATATGAAAAAGCTGTTGAAAGATACCTAACATTAATGGATACTGTAACTAAGCGAGGAGTAAAAATAATAATATATACACTAACATCAAACCATCCCAGCATTAAAAGAAGGAAGGAACATAGAATTTTAATAGAAAAGCTCAGGAAAGTCAATGCAGAAGTTAAAATACGCAAAAACATGCATGAAAAAGCAGTAATAATGCTAGATAAAGAAAATAGAGCAGCCTACTTCGGCAGCTTAAATCCACTATCAAAATACAAGGGAAAAGCAGATTATATGCTAAAATTCACCCACCCAAAAATAGTCAACACACTATACCTATTCCTAGAAACACTAGCCGAAGAAACAGGAAGAGAATAAGAAGAATAAAATAGAAACATGCACTGAAATCAATGAGTAAAAAGTAGTCGTAAATATGTAAGCGTCTTCAAGGTATTCTTAAAACTACTTTTAAAGCCTTCCTCCTCTCAACTATTTCTTTATCATGCGACAAGAGAGGATTCCTGGCAGTTGTAACTAAAATCTCAAATCATCCAATACCTAAACAAAAAAGAGTTAACAAGTGAGTAGAGTAGAGAATAGTTATGTTGAAAGCTTTAAAATTAATCTTTTAAAAATAAATATATAATTAAAATAATTTGAAAAGAAATAGGACTGACAAGTTTATTATTCATTTTTGTCAGCAAAATGACAAGATCTATATGGATTTGTGTAAGGTTTAAACAGCATATGCTATTAGTTTTTATGTGTATAACGCGTTATACACATGGTGATTAGAATGGCTGAATATATAGCGAATAGATTTGCAGAAATATTAACTAAAGGAGATGCCTACCAACTATTCAACATGCTCCAAGAAAAATACGGTACGATAGCAAGTGCATGTGAGCGTATTGGAATTGAGAGAAGAACCTTTTACAACTGGAGAAATGCAAGACAAATAAACATTGAAACAAAAAGAAAACTACTAAGAGTAGCAATACAAGAACACCCAATAGAAACACTAAAATTCCTAACACTAAAAGCAAAGGAGAGAACAACAGAAATATCATCACACCTAATAGAAACACTACGCAGACACATAATCGAAGAAGAAAATCCAGAAAAACTAAAAACACTAATAACAACCACAAAAACAATAATAAACCAACTATCCACACCAATAATTGAAAATATACATCACGAAGTAGAAAACCTACTAAAACTAATAGATGAAAAAGCCTCAAACTAGGAATAGTCCACCATGAAAAAAGCGAGATAACATATCACTTTAAATTTGAACCCATAATAATAAAAGGAATGCCAACAGCAGCAACCTTCTATTTTAAAACTACTCTAGAACATGAAAGCAAACTTCAAGAATATAGTTTCTTAACGCTCATGGAGCAAAGCTATGAGAAGTGGTGATAAGAAATGGCTACGGAGAATATAACATATAGAATAAAATTCTTCAGAATAGCAATTCGCTTTCTAGGTATAACTCGACTTAACCTCTATGAAATAGTAGAAATGTTAAGTGAACTTGGCTACACCATCACTACCCGAATACCACCTAGAAGCTTCAAGGTAAGCATAGGTGGAAGTGGCCTTGTAGCTAAAAAATGGCATTATAGTCGACATAGACACGGATAAACTTGTCCTTGGAGTTTCTCATGAAATACTACATGCATCACCGTCATTTTCATGGCATCCCCAATTATACAAAGTGATTAGCAAGAAGAGGAGATAATAGAAGGTGTAACAGAATTCTTCACGGGCTACATACTTTACGCAAAATATAGAAATTGCTATCAAAACTGGATAAACAAGAAATATCCAACCTGTCAAATATCATATGAAAAGTATGTAAGACTATTTGGAGCAGCAACACAACTATACATATCATTACAAGATCTTGTTAACATATATTTTTACAACCCTAAATCAATTGGTATTATACTTCAATTCTATAATCACCCAAATATTTCATTTACCAAACACTAATTTCCTCCAATTAATTCCAAACATTCTTTTCCATAAGAATATCAACAACCATTCCTACCACTCTTCCAGCTATTTTGCCTCACATAATGCTTGTAGGCTAGGTTTGCGCTTACGTTTATATGAGGCTAAAAGGGCTCTGCGTTACAGTCAACGTCTTTAAGCCTAACATCGTAAGGGTTTGTGGGAAAATTTATATTAGTGGGAAAATATATTCAGGTGGGTTTAATATGTCTACTATCGTGAAAGTTGACAGGAAGGGTAGAGTCGTCATCCCAAAAAGCATAAGAGAAAAAGTCAAACTGAAGGAGGGAGATTACGTTAATGTTAAAGCTGAAGGAAAAATCATCATTATAAAACCATTAGGCTCAATTGCAGACAAATACTTCGGAGCCTTCAAGATTTCCAGATGGCCGAAGAATTTAGATGAATTCATGGCTGAGGCTATAAAGAGATGGTGGAAAACCCAATCTACATAGACACCAATATCTTCGTATACTGGCTTGGTAAACACCCCATATTAGGTGAAGTAGCATATAAATGGATTAAAAGAATTGAAGAATCCCCTCGCGGTAGATATGTGACATCCAGCCTAACCCTCTATGAAGTATTAGTAATCATAGCCGGTCTAATAGGTAGAAGCTTAAAGGACAAGGCCCTCATAAAAGAAGTCATAAACTCCATAATAAACTTGAAGGGCTTAGTAATTGAACCCCTCAAATCTGAAGACTTTATAAGAGCATTAAATTTAATGGAAAAATACAACCTCGACTACGAAGACGCCCTACATCTAAGCGTCGCAATAAGGGTGGATGCAAAAGAAATAATTTCAAACGATGAAGATTTCGATAAAACTCCATTAAAAAGAACAATTTAGCAAACTAGAATAATTCCCTACATTTATTCCAGCTTCCCCCCACAAATAAACCCTCAAAACTCACTCCCATAAACTCAAGAAAAAGCGAAGTAAACTTAAAAACTAAAATATCCCCCTCAAATCACCCCCATTAAATTCTACCTACAATGAGAGTTAAAATTAGGAAAGCAGTAAGAGGAATTCTTACAGCATCTATCCATAAGGGTAGGTTGAATATGTTTAGGAATGTAAAGGTGATTAGGATATGCTTTAATGTAAATTAGATTTGATGATGGTGAAGCTAAGTTAGTTGAGTTTAATGGATATAGGCTTTTAAGATTTCCTTTACAGTTTCAAGGAGAGTTCTCGCATAATTAATGATGAATTTAGCTTCTTCCCTACTTATTAGTGCTCCACCATACTGTACATTATGTCTTTGAATCCTAAGTCTATCAAAAATGTTTATTAAATTCATTAACTTTGAATCATTACCATAAAGTCTTCGAAGAGCAACTATCAAGCAACGATGACTTCTCTCCCTATAACCCTTCGCAAAAAGTAATGCCCTCCCACAATGAAAGACAGAGTTATATGCTGCTATTTGAACCATCACGAAATCCTCTATCTCAAAGGTTCTCTCAGCTGATCTAAGAAATCTCTCTGCAATTTCTAAGGAACTCTTAACTCTATCCTTAACGCTCTCATCTCTTCTTAGCAGTCCCCTTCTAATGCAATCCTCAAAGTTCATAATGGAACACCCTTAATCAACACATGCTTCCTCATAACATTTAAAGCGAATTCATCCCCCATACTCTTCATCTCCTCCCACTTATGGAAGGATAGAATTGTTAATTGAATCCTCCTATCAATCTTCCCCTCAATCCTACGTAGCAAATCATAGTCAATCCTAACTCCATCACCTATAACTAAAATGTCTAAATCACTCTTCTCATCAAAATCACCCAAAGCAAAGCTTCCATAAACAGCAATAGACATACAATTACTACATATACTATCAATTCCCAACTCCTTCAAGAGTATGAGATAATAAGTTCTCTTCAACTCCCTAACCACAAAGTTCTCCTCATTCAACCTAAACAATCTCAAATTACCCTTCCTCTCAGAAACAATAATACCCTCCCTCTCAAACAAATCACAGTAAATCTTAACACTCCTAGGACTCACCCCAACACGTCTAGCCAACTCCTTCAAATGAACCTCACATGAAGGATTAGTAACAAAGTATTCTAGAAGCTTAAATCCAACAAACTTCCTAAAAACGCCTAAAAGAGACATAATATAGTAAACGATCGTTTACCCTATAAAACTTTCGTTTACTAGAATATCCCAATCAAAATAATGAAAATTACCTAAACATATTCAAAATCAAACCTTCTCACTCATTACTTTAATTACCACAGGTCTTCCCAAAGAACCATTAAATAGCAATCTGAATCCTTCATTTATACCCACTTTAAGAATTGTCCTCCACAACGTATAGTCAAAAACTTCATAGTTATCACATAATATCTGATAACGACCAGTATCTAGCTCGATAATAAGTTTACAAATTGCTTCTACACGATTATAATTAGTGTGAATTGTGACTCCATAAGATATCAGTAAGAGATCATAGCTATCACTTAGTTGTATTTTAAAAATGATATTTCTCTTAGTATCACTAGGTACTCCTGGAAACATTGGTAATTGATTAGGATAAGCAAAAATATAGTGAAATACAATTACATTATTATCTTCACGAATTTTTGCAAGATCACTATTAATGAACTCCAAGCTAAAGACTTGATCATTCTTTGAAAGTTCCATGTCAATTTGTCTTCTTACTGTTATTTGTTTGGGGATCTTTATAACTACAGATCCTAAATCTGCAGGTTTAGGGCCCAT
>JANZKD010000066.1 GCA_025061245.1 Candidatus Culexmicrobium profundum | reverse complement strand
ATTAGCTGCGGTTACATATAAAATTCTATTGGCACCACTAGTCTCATGCGTACACTATCGTCATCCAACTGTTTTAGCTAAAATGGCAACAACTGTAGATATAATTTCAAAGGGAAGACTAATTTTCGGAATTGGAGCAGGATGGCATAGAGAAGAATTTCTTGGCTTTTTAGGTAGATTCCCCTCAGTTAAGGAGAGATTAGATGGACTTGAAGATGCAGTAATAATATGTAAGAGCATGTTTAAAAACGAGTACACCACCTATAAGGGTAAAATTTATAGTGCAAATAAAACTTTAAACTCGCCAAGACCGGTCCGAGGATACATTCCAATAATGATTGGAGGAAGGGGTGAAAAGAGAACATTAAAAATAGCAGCCAAGTATGCCGATATAATTCACATTGCAGGCTTCCCATCAATATCAGAGTTAGAACATAAAATAAACGTAATCAAAAAGCATTGCAGAAATGTGAAGAGAAGCTTTAATGAAATAATTCTAGCCACTGGAATGAGTATAATTATTGATGTATCCGAAGAAAAAATTGAGCAATACGCGAGAAGAATAGCTGAAAGAAGAAACATGGCACTTGAAGAAGCAAGAAAAATCGTATCAAAATATGCTGGAATAGAGAATATTGTTAGAACAATTAGAGAATATCATGAGAGAGGCATTGATCTATTTACAATTCCTAGATTAACCATAGAAGAAATGAAAGTATTTGCAAAAGAAATACTGCCAAAAATAAAGTAGATAACTAGTATAGCTATCCTAGCAACTTTAAAGCCAATTTTTCATAGAACTTCGCAGTAGTATATAGCGAGTCAACAATAATATACTCGTTGGGGCCGTGAATATTTCCACCTAAAGGTCCGAAATCAATACACTTAACACCTAGAGGTGCAAAGTATCTTGAATCTGAAGCTCCAGCACCCTCCATAGTCTTAGACTTAACACCAAGCTCTTGGAGAATACTAAGTGAATATCTCACTATATCCTCATTTTTATCAGTATACAAGTAGCCTGTTCCACCACGCATTGTAACTTCAGCTTCAGGAATATTTTCAAGTATAGATTCCTTAATTGGAGCTAAATCTTCAAGATTAATTGTCATAGCTCTAACATCAATAACTAATCTATGAAAACCATTCTCCTCTAAATAGATGTTAGGTGTAATTGAAACTCCATAATCACTATATTTCTCAGGTTTAACTGGGGATCTTACAATTGGTATTATCGTTCTTATTAGCTGAGTTAATCCCTCATCCACTGTAAATTCTTCTCCCTCACCCTCCTCAACAACCTTTAATTCAATCCAACTTGGAATAACATTTGATTTAATGAAGCCGCCTTCAACAGATATTACCTTTGTATTGGGATGATACATGAGATATTCTGAAGCCGCAATAAATGGATGTGAATCTACTCCAGGCATAAAGTATGCTGCATGTCTAGTCTCATATACAGGGGCTCTAATTTCAAATCTCTTCTTAATTAATCGACCAGTCACCTTAATCTTTCTACTTGGAACCTTAACTTGAACATTGAAGCCACATCGCCTTCTAATTATAACCATCATCCCATGACCATCACAATTAACCATATAATCTGGCTTCAAACCTGATTCAATTAGCTTATCCCTAATTACTGCTGCACCTCTTCTACCACCAATTTCCTCATCACCAGTAAAGGCGAAAAGCACTGACCCATTAAACCTATGTTCAATTAAGTTGCTAAGCATAGTCATTATTGCCGCAACATTACCTTTATCATCAACTGAACCTCGACCATAACCTTTACCATTATCAATTGTCAGTTTAAAGGGAGGATAACTCCATTGAGAAACATCAACAGGAACCGTATCAAAATGTGCCATGAAGAGTATTATTGGTCTGCCATCCCCAATTTTCCCATAAACAGAATAGTAGCCATCAACTTCTATTACATCGCTTTCAACACCGATTTCTGAAAGCTTTTCTTGAATAT
Organism: Candidatus Culexmicrobium profundum; assembly: GCA_025061245.1. Lineage (GTDB taxonomy): Archaea > Thermoproteota > Methanomethylicia > Culexarchaeales > Culexmicrobiaceae > Culexmicrobium_A > Culexmicrobium_A profundum. The sequence goes on along the minus strand of JANZKD010000066.1, from coordinate 7,079 downwards.
ACTTTGGAACTTCAATACTAGGCTTAACTCCTTCACTCGGATTATTAACCGACTTTATTTCAACTAGCTCCCTAAGAATTTTTAATGGATCTAACTGCATAATTTCACCCAATACCATTTAAGTTAAATACACCTAAAATGCTATTGGTATCAGAATAAAATCTAATATTGTGTAAAATTTATATTGATTTTCAAACTATAATTTAATGAAAATGAATACAGAGAAACACAGATTAATTTCAATATTAATGTTAGTGTTTTTATCTATCTTAATCACAATTCAATATGGATGCATCGTTCAATCTAATGTAACATTAAAAACCACATCATCAGATTACAATATAAGTGAATTCAATGTAACCATAACTGTCCATGAAAACAATACTCTCAGCGTTAAAGAAGTCATTAAGGTTAGATTCATTAATCCTGAATTAAACGTTTTTATTAGACCTATATACTTTGAGGGATTTGAAGACTTAAAAATTAATGAAATTACTTCACCAGACGTAGAGGTAACTAGCTATAAGGTACATTCTACATTAAATTTAAAGGAATTATATATTTATCATAAAAAGAATCCCCTACAAATTCACGCAACATTCATCATAAAATATACGGCTTATAAGGTATTAACCATTGAAGATTCAGACAAGAATAAATTGGTCTGGCCCATTGTAGGTACAGGCTGGAAAGTACCATTCAAAAATATATATGCAACAGTAATACTACCGAGAATATACCTTGACACTTCATCAATAAAATGTGATCCACAGCCATACAAAATTGAATATGGTAAAAGTGTTACAAGAATCATTTTTCTAAAAGATTTCCTAAGTTCCCGAGACAAATTCTATATAACAATAATATTTCCGAAGATAACTGAAGATGTTAGAGAATACTTTATCTTTAAAGACCGCCCAGTTGAATCTGCATTAATTATATTCCTATTCTCAACACTAATAATGCTTGGATTATACTATTTTAAAGGGAGAATTCCAACTGTAGAAGTTATTGGAGGACTAGGATATTCAAGTAGACCTCCATCAAAACTCAAACCAGCCGAGGCATCCTATATACTAAACCACGGATTTAATCCAGGTCAAATTCTATCTACATTAATTGATCTAGCTAGAAGTGAAGATATAATATTAGAATACGATGGCTTCAACTTAAAATTTATTGAAACCACTGAAGGCAAAATTTATTCAAAAGTTAAAGTAACATTAAAGAATTATGAAAAAGAGTTAATTGACTTAGCCTATAAATCAGGAAATTCCTATGAACTATTAACTAAAAACTGGAGAAAAGTAAGAAAAATTGGAAAAACAATTGAGAAAGAATTAGTACAACAAGGATATTTTAAAATTGGACCATCAACTTTAAGGAGAATCTTTCTAGTAGCTGGTTTAATTATAAGCTCAATTGGAGGATTAATGATAATACTAGCAGGAGTACCCATATTACATGAAGGTTTAGTAAAGATTGCAAGAAAATTCCTTGGACTATTCCTAGGAATGATTATTTCAGGTATGTCAATCACCCTAATTGGATATAAAAAATTTACGAGTTATACAGAGAAAGGAGCAAGAGAACTAGCATTATGGAGAAATTACCTCCAAAATATATTAAATATAGCGAGAAGTGAACCATCCACATCTATACCAGAAAAAACCTTTGAAGAACAATTAATTTATCTCATAGCATTAGCACCGCAATACTTCTACGATTGGGCTAGAAGCTTAAGAAATAAGATACAATACACCCCCACATGGCTTATGATAAAAGGTATTGAATCCAAGACGCCAGAGGAAAAATTAAATACCTTCATAAACGTTCTAGGAGTAGTAGTTAAAGATTTCATTGAACCCTTCGTACCTCTCAGATACTTAAAGTGGATGCCTTACCCATGGTAGAAAGGTAAATTAGCAATATTATTGCTTTAATATTAAAAATATAATATCAATTAATATATTATTTCTAAAATGCACTTCTTGGTGATAAAAGTGGATTCAATTAAGAAAAAAGATAGCAACGATTCAGGTTCAAAGATCATAACAGCATTAATTCTCAGTTTTTCGGGTGGACTTATAATTCTTGCTTCAACAGTAATGAATTTAATTATAATAATTCAAAACCTCGGTTTCACATCCATATTTGAGAAAATTAGCTTATCTTCTGAATTGAAGGTTTCAATCCCATTATATGCAACTACTTCAAGCCTATCAATTCTATTAATGATAATAGCTGCACTTTTATTGAGAAAGGGATATTCTAAAACAGCATGTTTCCCGTGTGCTCTATCAGTAATTTTTGGTTTACTTTCAGCTATAGTACCAGTTTTAATGAAATTACCTGTGGAGCATATATATCTTTACATTTCATCTATTGGAGCGATTTTGATGGGAGTTGCGGGTATAATATCAGTCAGGATTCCACAGGAACGTAGAATTAAGTATATGACTCCACTTGAAATCTCCTTAACAGCTATATTTTCAGCTATAACAGCTGTTGTCACTGGAGTTGTGGGATCAGCTTTTCCATCGCCAACTGGAGGGTATACACATATCGGTGATGCAATAATATTTATTGCCTCACTCCTCTTTGGAGTAAAAATTGGTTTTCTAGTCGGTGCAATTGGTCCTACAGTAGCTGATTTAGCGGTTGGCTATCCAAGATGGTTTGTAACCGTTGTTGCACATGGTGTTGAAGGATTAATAGCTGGATTTGGAAAGAAAAGAAACATTGTTATACAAGCAATACTATGCGCTGTAGGAGGATTTTTCATGACCTTAACCTACTTTTACGTTAACATATTCATAAAAGGATACCCGGTAGCCATAATTTCATTCTATAGAGATTTATTTGGACAAGTTGGGCTATCACTAATAATTACAATGATATTAATAAAACCTATCGAAAAAACAGTTGGAAAAATGATGAAAATGTAGTTTAGCTATCAATTACATTAAATTTACTTTACCTTGTGGTAGCGATTTCGCTCAATGAATAAGTCAATTTTCCCAGGCTCTTCAATTACAAATTCAACTGGTTGTTTAACGCCATGAGATAATATGTAGAATTTATTTGACTCCATATATGGATCTTCAGGGATTAATGGAACCGTTATTTCTGAGATATAACCCTTTTGTACTAGGTATAACATTCCTCCCTTACTGACTACTTCAACTTTACTTAAACCCTTATAAGTCTGATAGAGACCTGTAAGTAAATCCATTTTCTTCTGTATTCTAAGAAAGGGCACATCCTTTTCAGGGTCTCTTCCCATTAGAATTGCAAAGACTGCTTGAGCAAAGGCTGCATATGGAAATCCAGCAATATTAGAGGCCATGGCAATTCCCATTCTATACTCGGGTAGGAAGGCTAGATAGGCGGTTGAGACTAGAATTGAACCTCCATGTGAAACTAATTTTGTTCCAAGAAAATCTTCCATTACTCCCCATCCATAACCATATCCATATCTTCCATAATATGTCCGTGGACGTTCAACATGTATTTTCTGCATTTCCTCAATTAACTCCGAACTTAAAAGTTCAATGCCATTAAACTTACCTTTATTAATGTACATTGACAGATAATTTGTGAGCTCCATTACAGAGCTTATTAATCCTCCAGCTGCCGCTAAAAATGAAAATTCAGGGTTAACCTTAACTTCTGGGTAGGGGAAGTCTGTGGCTATAAGTTTTCCATCCTTATCTCGTCTGTAAGGTGTTATTCTATCAGGATCCTTCTTAAACTCTTCCTTAGAAAAAGTTGTTCTCTCCATTTTTAATGGTTTTAGAATATTCTTTTTAATATATTCATGGAAAGGCATACCACTAACATTTTGAATTATATGTCCAAGCATCCTATAGCCTGCATTTAGATAAAAGAATCTCTTTCCAGGTTCATCAACAATTTCATTTTGCGCTCCATTAATATGCCTATAAAAGTCATCAACACTACTTAAGGGTATTCCAAAGTCAATACCTATGCCTCTGAGCAAAGCAATGGTTGAGGTACCTAAGGACGGTATCCCTGATGAATGAGTTAATAGATGATGTATCGTTATAGGTTTCCCTGGAATTCCAATTTTTAGAGGAATATATTTACTTGAGGGATCATCAAGACTAAGCTTCCCCCTTTCTACTAATTGAAGAATTCCAAGTGCAACGAAAGACTTTGTAATTGAACCCACACCATACAAAGTGTTAGGTGTCGCTGGTAGATTTAATTCAACATTTCGAGCCCCAAAGCCTTCAGCATAAACCAGCTTGTCATCCTTTATAATTGCAATGCTAAAGCCAGGAATTTTATACTTACTCATCCATTCAGGAACAGTCTTCTCAACAAAAATTTTCAATTGCTCTTCAACACCCATTACTTCACACCTCAAATAAAATATGAAATAGTTTATATTTAATCAATGCTCACTCCAAAATAACATAATTATAAATTAGAGGAATTTATTCCAAGTACCTGATATATAAAAGCAAGTATATCTGCTAACTCTTTAATCTTTACTTTAGGTGTAGCTCCAGCATGCCCACTAACAGTTTCAGTTCTAATTAGTACAGGTGCATTTACCTCCTTTAACTTAGCTGCAAATTTAAATGCATGTGCAGGATGAACTCTATCATCATGTAGTCCAGTGAAAATTAATGTTGGAGGATACTTAACTGCCCTTACGTTATGGTAAGGTGAATATTTAATTAGGAATTCACGATCCTTGGGGTCTTCAGGATTTCCATACTCTGGAACCCATGCCTTTCCAATGTAAAGCTTATGAAAACGCATCATGTCTATGACAGGATAGCCTATAACTGCTCCATCAAGTAGATCTGGTCTTTGAGTTAAGACAGCTGATACAAGTAAACCACCATTACTTCTACCTATAGCAACAACCTTTGAACCCAAGTTCTTGAAATAACTTATACAGGCAATAAAGTCGTCAAAAACGTTTTGCTTATTCTCCCTCATCCCAGCTCTATGCCATTTCTCACCATATTCACTTCCACCTCTAAGATTAGTTATAGCAAAGGTGCCTCCATCCTCTAGGAATGGTATTATTTCTGGGAAGAAGCGAGGAGTGATTGCAATACTAAATCCACCATAACCATAAATTAACACTTTACTTGATTTAACATCTCTCCTCCTTACAATGAACATATGGATTTTAGTTCCATCCTTAGATGTAGTCCATACTTCTTCAACAGTAAAATTATCCTTTATATCCTTGGAATCCAATGCTTTCAACCTAGCATCTTTTAGCTGATACAGTCTATAGGGTGTAAAGAATGAATTGTATATGAAAACAACTTCCTTTCCATTAGAGATGAGAGAGTTAACTGTTCCAGGCATATCAAATTTTATTTCACTAATAAAATCACCATTTAAATTGAAGATTCTAAGAGTTGATGATGCATGAACTAGATAGCTTGCAATAATTTTATCTTTAAGAGTGACTGCATCTCTAAGCGGGAATACATCTTCATCAACAATTACTTTCTTATCACCATTATCACTGATAGAAAGTATTTTCCCAAAACCATTACCCTCAAAGGACATTATGAGATAAAGATTGTTAATATAATCAATGGGCCTGGAAATAAAGTCTCCATCACCATAAATTTTCCTCCAACTCTCAGGTTTATCAAGCAATCCACCATAAATACTACTTCTAGTCCAACCATAACTAACCATTAAGAGAGCATGCGTATAATCGGTTGAGGGGGATAAGCTTACAAAGTATGATGTTGGAAGCCCTTCACCGAAAACCATTTCATCAGATCCATTCTCTCTTAAAAACAATCTCTCAGCTGGCGGTTCAACTCCATCAGGAGTCTTATGTTTACGATAGAAACGTGCATAATAGTATTTGTCTCCCGTTAACCATACAATATTAAATATTGAACCCTTAAGCTCATCTAACATCTCCATTGAATCAACATCAACAATTCGAAGTATCCCTTCATCAGCTCCAGCTTGTGAAAATGAGAAAGCAAGTCTCCTTCCATCCCTAGATGCATAAATCATTTTTATGACTATCTCTTTACCCAAATCCTTTGAGTCAACTAAATTGATATACTCCCCCTCACGGCTAAGTAGCTTAATTTTAAATGAATCCTTCTCTCTAACCAACAAGAAGTATCCTTTATCGGTTACTATAAACTGATTAACTGTTGGGATGGTGTAATATTTTGCAATTCTAGGCTCAAGCCTTAAGGGTAGATCACCTAATGACTCTCTTAACCTTTTATTTTCATTTGAAATCCAATCTAATACCTTAGGATTTTCTAAATCTTCAAACCATGAATATGGATCATAATACCTTGACATATGCTCACCAAAATAGAGTATTAAATTTAAAATATATATATGAAATTTATAGGTATTTCGCTAATTATAAATAAATCAGGCATTCTAATACTATTTATGACATCGCCCTTTGAGCAAGGTAAACAGAGAGGTTTAGTAGAGAGGAAAGCCATTCGACATCGATTAGCGGAAATCTATAAGGTGCTAGAGTTCTTCGAGATGGAAAAAGAAATCCTCCTAAAAATTGATGAAAACAAATTGAAGTATGTTCCAGAAAGATACTTAGAGGAATGCAGAGGTATTGCTGAAGGTGCTGGAGTTAAATATGAGGAAATTGTAGCCTTAAATTATGCCCTCATGTTTTACCAGTTATTTAGAGATGGATGCACAGCCTTCATAATTCCCAAGAATTATTCTACCGATGGATCAGTAATGCTACTAAAAAATAGAGATTTAGGCTTCAGAAGACTACACCCCCAAGTACTATCTTATTCAAGATTAGATGGATATAATTCATTTATTGGAATAACTTCTGCTGGCAGTGTTTGCTGGTATCAAGGAGTAAATGAGAAGGGATTAGTGGCATTTAACACTGCCACACCATGCCAAATTATAGATCCAACTCGCGCACAAGGAATGTCTATATCAACCATTATTAGAAGAATCCTTGAAGAATGCAACTCTGTGGATGACGCATTAAAATTCATTTCAAATACCGAATATAATGCATGCTCAAACTTATTCCTAGCAGACTATGAAAGAGC
>JANZKD010000065.1 GCA_025061245.1 Candidatus Culexmicrobium profundum | reverse complement strand
TTCTGGTAAATGATGTTGAGATAGGTGTTTTAAATGGTCTTGACACCATTCTAAAGGAGGGTGACGTTGTATCGTTTTTGCCAACTGTTCATGGGGGTTAATTGTTGTTTTTCAAGATTTATCTTTCACTGTTTTCTATTGTAAATGCGCAGTGGAGGTCTGGTTAATTGTCTAGTAATGTTCAGCATAGCTTGAAGAATATTATGGAACCTAAGGCTATTGCAGTGATTGGTGCTTCTACTTCTCCGGGTAAGATTGGATTTGAGGTTTTGAGGAATATTGTTGAGGGGAAGTTTCAGGGGGATATTTATCCTGTTAATCCTAAGGGTGGTGAGGTTTTAGGATTAAAGTTTTATTCTTCTGTTTTAGAGGTTCCATCTACTCCTGAACTTGCAGTAATTATTACTCCGGCTAGAGTTGTGCCCAAAATTATTGAGGAGTGTGGAGTTAGAGGTGTTAAGGGAGCTGTAGTGATTTCAGCTGGTTTTAGTGAGGTTGGAAACTTTAAGCTTGAGGAAGAGTTGGTTAGAACTGCTAGAAAGTATAATGTAAGGATTATTGGTCCGAATAGTGCGGGTGTTGTTAATACTGAATGTAATTTATATGCGTGTCTTGAGTATAGAGTTAATCCTGGCTCAATTTCTTTAATTTCACAAAGTGGTGCTATTGGTGGAGTTCTTTTTTCATATGCTCGAGCTAGTAAGGTTGGTTTTAACAAGTTTATAAGTTGTGGCAACTCATGTGATGTTGATGAGGTTGAAGCACTTGAATATTTGGCAAGTGATGAAGGAACTAGTGTAATAACATTATATTTAGAGAGTTTGAAGAGAGGAAGATTATTCTTAAAGGTTGCTAAACGTGTGTCGAGTGTAAAGCCTGTCTTGGTTTTGAAGGGTGGATTGAGTTCAGCTGGTTTAAGAGCTGTTGCTTCTCATACTGGTTCAATTGCAACTAGTCATGATATTTATAGGGGTGCTTTTAAGCAAGCTAAAGTACTTCAAGTAAGTAGCTTAGAGGAACTGTTTGATGCAGCTAAAGCTTTGGCGCTTCAACCCTTACTTTCCAACAAGAGAATTGCAATAATAACTAATTCTGGTGGGCCAGGAGTGCTTGTTACTGATGCATGTGAAAGGAATGGCTTAATGGTTCCGGAGCCATCTGAAGATTTAAAGAAGCGTTTATCTGAGATTCTACCACCCATCTGTAGTATTAAAAATCCTATTGATTTAACTGCAGCTGCTAATTATGAGCTATACTTCAAGGTGTTAAAAGTAATCTTATTTTCAGGAGAGTTTGATGGTGTAATTGTCATATTTGTTCCTCCAAGCTTTGTTGACTCTCTTAAAATTGCTAAGGCAGTTGTGGATGTGAAAAGGTTAAGTAATAAAATTCCTATTATAGCTTGTTGGCTTTATGGTGATATGGTGGAATCCGCCGTGTCATTTCTTGAGTCTAACGGTATTCCCAATATATCCTCTCCCACTAGGATTGCACGGGTTATGCGCCTTTTATTAGATTACCATGTTATTATGAGTGGGGTGAGATATTGAAGGAACTTTTGATGGAGGCTGGATCTAAAGTTTTACTTATGGGTAATGAAGCCATTGCTAGAGGAGCGATTGAAGCTGGTGTTCATGTTGTTACTGGTTATCCTGGTACACCTTCATCTGAGGTTATAATGGCTCTTTCACAAGTTTCCCGTGAAATTGGAATGAATGTAGAATGGTTTGCGAATGAAAAAGTTGCATTTGAAGTAGCTTTAGCTGCCTCATCTGCAGGTTTGCGTTCACTTGTTACTATGAAAGCTCCAGGAGTTAATGTTGCTGCTGATGCACTTATGTCAGCTGCTTATTGTGGTGTTAATGGTGGTATGGTTGTTCTAGTGGCTGATGATCCCGGTCCTCATACTACTCAAACTGAGCAAGATAGCCGTTTTTATGCACTTATGACTAATTTGCCAATGATTGAGCCATCAAATCCTCAAGAGGCTAAGGATGGAATTATATGGGCTTTTGATCTTTCTGAAAAACTTAATCTTCCTGTACTCTTTAGAACTACTACTAGGGTAAATCATACATCCAGTGATGTTGTATTAGGTGAAATTAAGAGATATGATCGTAAACCCAAGTTTCCCCGGGATCTGCCTAGATATGTAAGAGCTTCAATGACTTGGAATTTGAAGAGACATGTCTGGCTGGATGAGAAAGTAGTTTTAGCGGAGCAATATGCTGATGTTTGTCCTCTAAATAAGAAGATTGGTGATGGCAATATATCCATAATAACTTCTGGTGTAAGCTTTTCCTACGTACTTGAGTGTCTACGTAATTTGGATATGTTGAAAAAGTTTTCAGTTTATAAGATTGGTATGTTGCATCCTCTTCCATTGAGAATGTTGAGAGAGTTTCTTTATTCATCTAGTAAAATATTGGTTGTTGAAGAGTTGGAGCCATTTTTAGAGTCTAGAATACGTGCTTTAGCTAATTTTTATAATGTGAATATTGAAGTTCATGGTAAATATGACAAGTTTATACCTAGAGAGGGTGAATTGAATCCTAGTATAATTAAAAATGCCATATTACGATTTCTCAATAAACCAGTTAGCCTTAAAGAGCAGGTTAAAGTTAATGTTCATCCTCCTTCTCGTCCTCCACCAATGTGTCCTGGTTGTCCTCATAGGGCTACGTATTATGCACTTTTATCAGCCATTACATCTCTTGGATATAAACGTGAAGATGTTCCCATAATGGGTGATATAGGTTGTTATGCATTAAGTCTTTTACCACCACTTGAAGCAATATGGACTGAACATTGTATGGGTGCGAGTATTTCGATGGCTTTAGGATTAAAATTTGCTGGTTATGATAAACCCGTAGTAGCAACTATTGGTGATTCAACTTTCTTCCATGCTGGGATGCCTGCTTTAACTGATGCCGTTCACTTTAACTCTAATATTATCGTTGTCATTCTTGATAATCGGATTACTGCCATGACTGGTCATCAGCCTCATCCTGGAGTTAGCTTTAGAGCTGATGGTTCCCCAGCAGTAGAAATTGACATTGCAAAATTAGTTGAAGGTTTAGGTGTTAAAAACATACGTATAATAGATCCATACGATATTCCTCATTCAATTGAAGTTTTTAAGGAAGCCTTAAGAAATAGGGATGGTCCATTTGTTATTATTTCAAAGAGAGAATGCGCACTTTTAGCTAAGAGGAGGAGTGGAGTTAAGAAGCGGATGGTAAGTATTGATCGTGATAAGTGCATAAAGTGTAAGAGCTGTATAACTAAGCTTGGTTGTCCGTCAATCTTATGGGATGAAAATGTTGGTCCAATTATAAGCAATACTTGTGTGGGCTGTGGTGTATGTGTTTATGTATGCCCTGTAAATGCAATTGAGGTGGTATGAATGTTAGATGAATTTAACCTTGTGATTGCGGGTGTGGGTGGTCAGGGGATTTTAACTCTATCAAGAATTATTGCTCATGCAGTGTTGGGATTGAACTTAAAGGTTTTTGTAGGCGAGACTCTGGGTATGGCTCAGAGAGGAGGCATTGTGCAAAGCTATGTTCGATTTGGAAGTAATGTTGAGGGTCCATTAATTGAATATGGTAAGGCGAATGCATTAATTGCATTAGATTATGTTGAAGCTTTAAGAGCTATTCCTTTTATATCGCATGATTCGATTGTGATACTTAATTCCCATACCATTCCTCCTACTTCAACATTGCTTGGAGCTGAGAAGCTTCCAACTCTAGATGAGGTTAAATTTGAATTTCAAAGACATGTAGATGAGGATAAATTGATAATTGTGGATGCAAATTCACTTGCTGCTGAGGCTGGTTTACCTATAGCGATTAATGTAGTGATGCTTGGTGTATTTGCATCCTTGTTTAAAGATGTTATTCCAGTTAAGCTTCTTAGAGATTCTATTTGCAGTGTTGTTCCTAAGAAGTATTTAAGAGAGAACTTAAAGGCTTTTGAGTTAGGCATGCTGTGTATGGAAAGCTCTAAAAATACTTAGTGTAATAAGCTTTATCTTGGTGTTTAACGTGGGTGAGCTAAAGTTTACAGTACCTACTTGGGATGAACTCCATCTCTATATTCTAGAGTTATCTAAATTGATTAGGGAGAGTGGATATAAGCCTGATATAATTGTGGGAATAGCTAGGGGAGGGTGGATTGTAGCGAGATTATTATCCGACTTACTGGATGTCCCTGATATTGCGAGTATTAGAATTGAATTTTATAAGGACATTGCTGAAACTAGTAGGAGTCCAATAATTACACAGCCTGTGTCAACAAGTGTTAGAGGTAAGCGTGTTTTAATTGCGGATGATGTTTCTGATACTGGAAGTAGTTTAAATGCTGCTGTTAAGCATTTAATTGAGGAGGGTGCAGATGAAATTAGGGTTGCAACTGTACATGTTAAGCCTTGGACTACATTTATTCCCGACTACTTTGTTGTTAAGACTGATGCTTGGATAATCTATCCCTGGGAGCCCTATGAGACTATTAAGAGGCTTACTTTTAAGTGGCTTAAAAGTGGAATGAGTCGATATGATGTTGAGAAGAAACTTTTGAGGCTTGGAATTAGAGAGGAGTTTATAAAAGAGCTTCTCCCACTTGCATTGGAGGGAAATGATTCTGAATTGGAAGAAAGCTGATATCAAAATCTATCCATTAAAAATTGAAGGGGCAGATAAGTTTAGAAGTCTGGGCGTTGTGGCGGTTTCTTTATCTTCAAAACTTAATGTCAATTTAATTTTGGATGTATGTAGGAAAGTTTCATCTACACATGATGTGGTTATCCAAGTTTTTAATCCTAATATCATTATATCTCTTAGGCATTTGCTTATATCAGTGATGAAAGCTTTAAGGTCTTTTAGTGAGGGTAGAAATATATGCGATAAAATTGAGATGGAGATTTTACTATATATTTCTGGTAGGCGGCAAATAAGGGATGCTTTAAAGATTGCAGGTTTACCTGAATATGCTGAGAATTTCATTTCAATTTGTATTGGCTCAGATGACTCTAGAATTGTTGAATCCTTAACTTCACTTATTGATTATTTGAATGGGAAAGTGGATTGGAATATGCTTGAATTGAATGATGAAAAGATTTCATTTCTTAGAGAAGTTTTTAACATAAGTGAGGATGAGTTGAATATTGTAGTGAGGCGTGACTTGTCATTTAAGGATGTGATGGAGCGGTTAATTATTGAGCGTTGTGCATTACTAGATGTTATTAAATGATTTCAACTAAATTGTTTAGCATAGTTTTATGATTAAGCTTGCTATTCTCTCATTTTTCTGAGAAATTCATCTTTAATTTTAGTTATGGAAAGTATGTCTTGGGGTTCTATGATTGAGATTCCAGTTACTTGGCCTAGAACTTCTATTTGAATGATTTTATCGGGATTTTTTAAGTTTACTTTTCGGTTGATGACTGATGCTGCTGCTTCGATTATTTCCATTGATGATAGCGTTGTTGCTCTTTTATTTACAGTTACTCTGAATGTTTCTTGGGGTGATATTTTGTCCTTTAGCTTTGTTACGGCTTCCTTAATTTCTTTTATGTCTGTTGATACAACTATTTCTATTGGGGTTACCTTTAATACGTATCTAAATTCCCATGGTCTCTCCTCAGCCATTTCTCTTAGTCTTCTCACTGCTTCAAATGGGTTTAATGACGATTTGACTATTATTAGTCCTGGAATTCCAGTTTTCTCATATATTGCTTTTTCATCTCCTATTTCCCTAAATAGGTACCATAGCTCGGATATGCAGTCGTTTTCTCTTCCTCTTTGTGTTGAAATTAGTAGGTTAAATTCCTTCATGCTTTCACGCTTCTAGACTATTTAAGCATATGTTTTATTACACTTAAATTTTAATATGAAAAATACTTTTGAATATGTGGGATGAGGTGCATTGAAATCTGTGATTCGGCTTGTTAATTTACATAAATATTATTATATGAAGAATTGGACTGTTAAGGCTCTTAGAGGTATAAATTTAGAGGTTTTTGAGGGTGAATATCTATCTATAATGGGGCCCAGTGGAAGTGGTAAAACTACTCTTTTTAATATGATTGGTGGATTGGATAAACCCACAAAGGGTGAAGTTTACGTTAATGGTAGAAATTTAGCTGAAATGTCTCCTAAAGAGTTGGCTGATTTTCGATGCTTTAAGATTGGCTATATTTTTCAGACGTTTAATTTAATTCCTTTTCTTACTGCTTTGGATAATGTTAGTTTGCCTATGCTTTTTGCTGGTTTAACTAGGGAGGAGCGTGTTAAGAGAGCTAAGATGTTGTTGGAGAAGGTTGGTCTTGCTGATAGGATTTATCATAAGCCAGATCAGTTGAGCGGAGGTCAGCAACAGCGTGTTGCTATAGCTAGGGCTTTGGCTAACAATCCCTCTATTATCTTAGCTGATGAGCCGACTGGTAATTTAGATTTAGAGACTGGTTTGAAAATTGTTACTCTTTTGAAGAATGTTAGTGATGAGAGAAATGTTACTGTTATTTGTGCTACCCATGACTTGAAAATGCTTGGTGTTAGTGATAGAATTGCATGGCTTCGAGATGGTGTTATTGAGAGGATTGAGCCTAGAAGGAGTGTTAAACTTGTTTTTGAGGAGCTTCTGCTTTAACTTCTGCTAATGTTTCTTCTAGTGATTTGTAGAATATTTCTTGTATTTGCTCTGGAGTTGCTGGTTCTTCTAGTCCTCCTCTTCTAGTTCTATGGCTTAGAGTTAGGTATGCACATGATAAGATGTCTTCTGGTTTTACTTCTGTTCTTCCTTCTAGTGCTGCTAGGGTCTTGGATGCTTTTAGCATTATTATGTCTGGTCTATGCCCGTCAACGTAGAGTGCAATGCATATTCGAGCGATAACTTCGAGTAAATTTAATGGTACTCTTACCTTTGGCAGTAATTCTCTGGCTAGAATAATTTTTCTTCTTAATTTTTCCTGCTCTTCCCTATATTTAGATATGAATTCCAATGGGTTTTCTTCAAATTCTAGATTTCTCTTCATTATTTCAATTCTCATTTCCTTGTCATATATGGTTTCAACTTGTACGTGTAATGCTAATCTATCTAGGAGTTGAGGTCTCAATTCTCCTTCTTCCGGATTCATTGTTCCTATGAGTATGAATCTTGATGGATGTGCAACTGATATGCCTTCTCTTTCAACCACATTCCATCCTGATGCTGCTGCATCTAAAATGTCATCTACAATGTGGTCTGGAAGCAAGTTGATTTCATCAACATAAAGGATGTTTTGGTTTGCTTCAGCTAATAGTCCTGGTTCTAATGCTTTTACTCCCTCTTTTATGGCTCTTGTAATATCTAGTGTTCCCACTACTCTGTCTTCTGTTGCTCCTATTGGTAGAGTGACTATTCTCATTTTTCTTTTTTCTATTGGTAGTTCTTCTCCTGCCTCGTATTTCGCTCTGCATACTTCACACATATTTGTTGGGTCTCTTGGATTACAGTTGAATGGGCATCCCTTAACTACTTCAATTTCTGGTAGGAGATCTGCTAGGGCTCTTACAGCTGTACTTTTCCCTGTTCCCTTAGCTCCTCTTACAAGTATGCCGCCTATTCTCGGATTAATTGCATTCAATAGCAATGCAAGTTTTAATTTCTCTTGATTAACAATAGCTGAGAATGGAAATACTAATGGAATTCCAGACATTGCTCTCATATTTCACTTATTCGAAGTATTACTAAAAGTTTCCTTTCTTCTACCTTTTAATCGTTAACTTTAAATACTTAATTTGAATTGAAACTGTGGGACGACAGATATTTAACTATACTGTAGAGGTGGGTTAGCCCAGCTGGAGGCGTAAGATTTGGAGTTTTGTGAAAAATGTGGTAAAATGCTAGTTCCTGAAAGACGTGATGGTAAAATAGTTTTGGTTTGTAGGAGCTGTGGCTTTGTTAAGGGACTAGAGGATTCAAGTTCATATAAGATGACCTACTCTGTTGAGGAGAATAAGCGTAGAAAAATAGCTATAGTAAGTGAGGCTGAAATTAGGAGGAGGAGTAAGGAGGAACAGGAATTAATGGAGGATTACTATAGGCTTTTCCTTGAAACTTATGCTGAATCTGAGAGTGAAAGTGAATCTGAAAGATAATAAATAGAAATTAGGGATCAGCATCCACAGCAGCAGGCATCTGACTTAGCATTCTCGCCGTCGCCTTTACATCATCTCCCATAAATAAAAATCTGGTTTTTAATAATATTTTTTACGTGATTTGAGGGGTTATTGATGATTCGCATAGCAATCCTTGATAAAGAGCGGTGTAAGCCTAAAGATTGCAATAAGGAGTGCTATCGTTTTTGCCCCAGAGTTAGGAGTGGTGATCAAACAATTGTTTTTGATGAGGAAACTGGTAAGCCTATAATAGCTGAATCGCTGTGTTCTGGTTGTGGTATTTGTGTGAGGAAGTGTCCTTTTAAGGCGTTAAAGATTGTGAATTTACCGGATGAACTTGAGGAGGAGTGTGCTCATAGGTATGGGGTTAATGCTTTTAAGCTTTATAGACTTCCCATACCTAAGCCAGGTGTTGTTTTAGGTTTGATTGGACCTAATGCTGTAGGTAAGACTACTGCTTTAAAGATTTTAGCTGGTGAGATAAAGCCTAATCTTGGACGTTTTGATGATCCTCCTGATTGGGATGAGATTATAAGATTTTATCGTGGATCTGAATTGCAATTATATTTCCAGAAGTTGGTTTCTGGAGATTTTAGAGTTTTCCATAAGCCTCAGTATGTTGATAGGCTTCCTAGAGTTGTTAAGGGTGTAGTTAGGAATTTGCTCAGTAAGGTTGATGAGAGAGGTGTTATTGATGATTTGAAGGTTGAATTAGAGTTGGATGCCATTTGGAATCGTGAGATATCTGTTTTGAGTGGCGGTGAATTGCAGCGTGTTGCCATTGCTGCTATAGCTTCTAGGGATGCTGATGTATATTTAATTGATGAGCCATCTAGTTATCTTGATGTTTATCAGAGGATGAAGGTTGCCAAGGTTATTAGATCTCTTGCACGTGAGGGTAAATTTGTAATTGTTGTTGAGCATGATCTCGCTGTTTTAGACTATATTTCTGATTATGTCTGTATTT
>JANZKD010000064.1 GCA_025061245.1 Candidatus Culexmicrobium profundum | reverse complement strand
TGGATCCATCCTCCATTTTCTTTCAAAGCCATCAATGCATACTTTAAATACTTTAGAGATAGTTCTGGAAGCGGCATTAAAACTCTGTCAGCAATATTTCTAAGCTGATTTTCTATCATCTTTGCAGCATCTCCTAAGATTGGGATAACTATCCCCTCAACTTTATTCATTTTTATGTTCTCTTTCATCAACTCTATTGCCTTTGGATTGATGTCTATTGAAAATATTTTTCTTGGCTTCGCATTTCTTGCAATTATAATTGAGAATGTCCCTATACCTGCGAACATATTAACTATGACTTCTCCATCTTCAACTAATCTTGCAATTCTAATTCTCTCCCCTGACAATCGAGGGCTAAAAAACACTTCCTTTAAATTCACCTTAAAAATGCAGCCATGTTCTCTGTAAATGGTTTCAAATCTTTTTTCTCCAGCCAACCACTCTAATCCCATTAGCCTGTATTTCCCCCAAATTGACGTAACTTTTCTAAGAACAACTTTAATGAAAGGTGCCTCTTCAAGCAGTGCATTTGCAATTTCAAAACGCTTTCCAAGTAGTTCTACTGGAAGCTTTATTACTGCAATGTCACCTATAAGATCGAAGCTCTTTACCATGTATTTAATCTCATTTTCATCCAGCACTTTCTCTGCTGCTCTAATCAATATAGACTTCCTTGTCATAATTCAACCTATAATAAGATAACTGTTAATCCCATAATTTAACTTTAAATTCACAGTATGAATCGCCTTTTCGTATACATTTCTCCTCCATAGCTCTCATTTTGACTCCTAAAATTTCACTTAAAGCACCGCTCCAAAATCCCCTATTAAAATCACATGATTTATCTTCAATTTTAGTGTTAGAACTTGATAGAGCTTCAAAGCATTCATAAACTCTTATAATGAAAACTTTCTTTTCCTCATCTTTCATAATCAATTCAGCAAGTCCCCACCCACTAGTTCGATACGTTTTAAACAATATTTTAAGTAAATCTTCTGTGCTCATCTTATATTCAATAACTTTTTTAATCCACTTCATCAATTGTGAACCATACTCAAATCCCTGATAAAACAGTAGCATTGCTCCTCCAGAGCCAAGTAACTCCTTCATCTTTGTCAAGCTTAATCCTAACTGTTCAGCGTCCATAATTACACATCGTCTATCCCATGAAATCACAGGATACAAGAAGCTTTCCATTATGAAATTTTCAGATTCAACATACTTTACATCAACGACCTTGTCAAGTGTCCTTAATTTTTCCACTATTATTCCTGGTGGTTCAATTGCATTGGTGAAGTCGGCAAAGAAGATCCAATATCCAACATTAGGTGCACCTGCAATGTGAATTCCAGTTAAAATGTTTACTCCGTATCTGAATAGTAAATCTGATGTTTCTGCAAGAGCTTCTGGAATATTCTTCAATTTAATGAATATTTCTGCTAGCTTTCTCTTCGGGAAGCTTATGAAAAGCATGATGTCCTTCGGATTATACTTCTCCACACCAATCACCATGAGCAATCATGCCTTACTGTATCTGCATTAATGTAAGTTTTATTCTTAATTAGTTTTTCGCAAATATTTCAATTAACCTATACTCTAACATTTTGGTTTTTCATTTTAATTTTTAATTTATCATATGATAAATACACTTGAACTTTATGTAGTTTCTAACAAAACATTATTAATTTTATTTCGCAAATTTAATCTAATTTTTCAGACTAATAAGTGTAGAAGAAATTTTGGTGCAGGGATGGTTATGAGCAAATATCTCATCGTAAAATGTCCATATTGTAATGAAGTTAGAGCAGTTAAAGGTCAAGTCAAGACATATACTTGCTTTAGATGCGGTAAAAAAGTCAAGTTATTAAAATCACAGATATTAGCTAGAACAAACAATCACAATGAAGTTCCAATATTAACTAAGAAATTTAAAATGAAATTCCTAGCGACTAATAACCAGAAAATTAAATGAGCTATGAATAATAATTGAAAATGAAAATGTTAATGGTGTAATCCATCTTCTCCTTCTTTTCCATAATCCAATGCCAATTCCAGTTAATGATGATGCAAACATATGCATTGGCATTGTAGTGAAAGTTCTAAATACTATTACTGCAATGGCTAACTCCCTTCCCTTAGAAGTTAAAGTTGACACAAAGTAAAATGAATTCTCTAATATAGAGAAACCTGTACCAGCAACCACGCCTAGAAAAGCCCAATCCCGTATTTTTAAATATTCTTTAGGATCATTACAGAAAATTAAGCCTAGGGGTTTAAGAATTTCTTCAATTATTGGAGCAACAATGCATGTCAAAATAAAAATTTCATTTTGATACGTTAAAGCTTTCATTGTCCTAATAATATTCATTGCAAATGAAGTTAATGCTATTGAAAGAATACTCGTCAACACTCCTGAACTTAATGCCATCTTAAAACATTCATATTTCAACTCTCTATCATTCAATTTCATCATCCTATAAAGAATAATACTAATATTTTTCATGAAAATCAAATATTAAAACTAATTGATTAAAACAAATTTATAAGCTAGCTATAAATTTAAATTTAATTCTTAACACAAACACTAAAGAAGATGAAAGACAAGTGATTATAATGATCAATAATAATGTAACAAAGATAAAACTAGATTTAATGAAAGTTTTCGATGAAATATCAAAAGAATTTGATGCTACCAGAAGACGATCCTGGAATGAAGTCCACCTTGTAGCCAAAAAGGGAACCTTACTAATTGATTTAGGATGCGGTTCTGGACGTAATTCAATAGCAGCAATACAGTCGGGTAGCGAGGTATTAGCAATAGATCTCTCACGAAGCATGCTAAAAATAACATTGAGAAAAGCTGAAAAAATAAACAAAAAATATCTATTACACACTCTTAAATGCGATCTTAACTATTTAGCAGTAAAGTCTAATTCTATTGACTCTGTAATCTGCCTAGCAACAATACATCACATACCAACCTCAAGAGAAAGAATAAATGCATTAAAAGAAATCAAAAGAATCATGAAGCCAAATGGAAAACTCATCTTAAGTGTATGGGCAAAATATCAACCAAGATTCTTCAAAAAACTACCGAAAATGCTCTGGAACTACATAACTAGACAAGTCCAAGAATTTGGCGACATATATGTTCCATGGAAAACCAAGAAAGGTACTTTTCAAAGATTCTACCACCTATTCTCAAAAAGAGAAACAGTCAAGATGGTTAAAGCTTCAGGTCTAAAAATAATTAGAGTATATGGGAAAAGCTTCAAATCCAAATTCTTTCATGAAAACCATGTTGTAATTGCAATTAAATCTTAAATCTATCATAATTGTAGGTAAGATAGATTTATCATTACTTGAGGCCTAAATAATTGAAGCATTAAAATTAAAGTGAATATTGAGAATAGACGTATGTCAATCTTACCTTTTGATAAATAAATTGAGAAAAGCATAATTAAAGCTCCTTGAATCATCTCTAATAAACTGAATATCAAGCTTCCCCTATACCATATAGAAAAGCCACTATATAATAAAAGAAAGCCATAAATTATCACAGCTATTACAATATAACTTGGAACAAGTATTTCATCAAACATTTTCCTCCTAAACAACTTCAAGAAGAAACAGGAAACAGCTCCAAAGCTAATTATGAGAAGAACATCTCCAAGTAGATAAGAGATCAACCATTTAAGTTGAGAAATTGAAGGATATGTTAGATAGAAGGAAAAGGAGAAAGCTATTTCTTTAATGAGTTCCAAAGCATTTAGAATTCCAAATCCAGCAATAATGAGATAAATTTCCCTAATAAAGGAAGCCTTCTTCAAAAGCATAATGCCAGCAAAAATAAGCACCCAAATTCTAAAAGCCATTAGAGTTAAATCAAGCATTCCAATAACTCTAAATGTCTGGAAAACCCATGAATTTAAAATAACAATTATTGACGGCATAAGACTTATCCCGCAACTAGACAAAATTAAAGCCACCTGAATAAAATGTCTTCCACTAAGATGAGAACTACTAATAGACAAGTCGAATGATAAAATGAAGAGAACTGCTACAAGAAATAAATTGGATAATAAGCTCAAATACATATATGCTAAGTTAAGAAAGTTAATTAACTCTAAAAAATTATCAAAGAAATATTTCAACAGATATGCATTTCCAAGAGCATAAATAAACAAACTTAAGGCAACCATGTGAGAAACTAAGTAACTTTTAAATCTAAATGGTATCTTAGGAAGCATTTTTCTTCAAGATATAATTAACAATGTTTAATTATAAATGTTTATTCAAATTCTATTACATTATTTTATCTTAATTATGTATACTTTGCCCCCTATTTCAATCATTCTTACGGATTATATGCCGATTATTAGGTATGAAAGAAGCGAAGAAAAGAATGAAATCTTTTAATCGATACTGGCTATATTGAAATTATAAGTTCAGATTAACTTAGAGTGCATGTTGCAGAATGTAAATGTATTTTCCCAATTAGCTTAGTTGATTGTCATATTCTTACTTTATCTAGGAAATTTCTATAAATTTGAGGAAGAGTTAAAGCCACTAATAGATAAAATTAAAGAGTGGACAAGCAATGAAAGTTTTCTTCATCAAAGATTGGCTTCCGACATCTTCAAATTTATGTTGAAAGTATTATGAAGTGGTGTAATTGAGTGAATAAACTGGACATACAACGAATACTCAAGTCTAAACGTAAGCCTGTCCGAATAATTTCAGGGGTAACTATAGTTGCAGTTATGTCAAAGCCATATCCATGTCCACATGGAAAATGTATTTATTGCCCAGGCGGCCCAGACTTTAATACTCCTCAAAGCTATTATGGAAAAGAACCAGCATTAATGAGAGCTCAACAATGCAACTACGATCCCTACGAACAAGTAAAACTTAGATTAAGACATTATGAAATACTCGGACATGTACCATCAAAGGTTGAATTAATAATCATGGGTGGAACATTTCCAGCAATGCCCTTAGACTATCAAGAATGGTTTGTAACCATGTGCCTAGAAGCCATGAACCGCTATCCAAGAAAAAAGCCAGATAAATGGATTAGCTTAGAAAAAGCACAGCTAAGAAATGAGAAGGCTAAAGTTAGATGTGTTGGAATGACCTTTGAAACTAGACCTGACTGGGCTAAGAAAGTTCAAGCAGATAGAATGCTACATTTTGGTGGAACTAGAGTTGAAATTGGAGTTCAAACAGTCTTTGAAGAAATTCTATCACGCCTAGAACGCGGCCACACAGTAAAAGATACAATTGAAGCAACTAGAATATTAAAGGACTGTGGCTTCAAGGTCTGCTACCACATTATGCCCGGTCTTCCAGGAAGCGACTTAGATACAGATGAAGAAGTATTCAAAATAATTTTTAGTGACCCCAACTTCATGCCAGACATGCTAAAAATATACCCAACAGTAGTAGTTAAGGGAACAAAACTCTATGAAATGTGGCGGAAAGGAGAATACAAGCCACTATCAACCAAAGAAGCAATAGAATTGCTAGTTAAAGTCCTCCCCAAAATACCAAGATGGGTTAGAATACAGCGAATTCAAAGAGATATTCCAGTCAATGTTGTTGAAGCTGGAGTTGATAAAGGACACTTAAGACAACTAGTCCACTGGGAACTTGAGAAAAGAGGGTTAAAATGCAACTGTATCCGCTGTAGGGAAGTTGGACACCTAATGCTAAAAAAGAACATATTCCCCAAAGAAGAGGAAATCAAACTACTAAAAACAATCTATGAGGCAAGTGGAGGAACAGAAATATTCCTATCCTATGAAGACACAAGCCAAGACATCTTAATCGGATTTCTAAGACTAAGAATACCATCAGAAAAAGCTCACAGACCAGAAATAACAAGCAAAACAGCCATAATACGAGAATTACACGTATATGGACCACAACTACCAGTGGGATGGACACCGAAAATAGAATGGCAGCATAGAGGATGGGGAGCCAAACTATTAAGCGAAGCAGAAAAAATAGCAAAAGAAGACTTCGACTGCAACCGAATGCTAATACTCTCAGGAATAGGAGTAAGAAACTACTACCGAAAATACGGCTACAGAAGACTAAAAAACAGCCCATATATGCATAAAAAACTAACATAAGGGAAAATCTTATTCACCATAAATTATCTCATCAATTTCCTCACTCCATCTAACTTTCTTCCTAGTCTTAATAATTCCAATAATTTGAAGAAGATCCTCAGGATTAACCTGTTTTTTCTCCTTCAACCATTTCCTTGTAACCATTGTTTAAAACCCCCTAACTTTAATCCTTCTTCAGCATTTTTACCCTAAACTTCCTAAAAACCTTTTATTAACTTTTTTAACTAACGTTACGTCTTTCATGATTATCAAACTAATTAAACAAGCTTAAGAAGTTGTAAGAGTTCACTATATGGCGCTCCTAACTGTTAATCTCACTTCTATAGGCTTACCACAATGTGGACACTTAACTATAGTAGTAGCAGATGCAGACTCACCAACCCTTTTAAGCCAACTCTCAAAACTTCTCAAAATAATAATCTTCATCTCCTCATCCAAAGCGTAAAACTGATTTAAAGTCAACAACATATTTGCAAGAAACTCTGGAAACCTAGGATGCCTAGTCAAATCATACAACGACATTTAAATCACCAAAAATACTATTAAAAATCAATTTATTTTACTTTCCCAATAACTCATTATTTATTGCAGTTAACAGTTGTTTCTCTTTTCTTCGCTTACTTAAATGTCATGATAATGTGGGAAAATTTATTAATATGTGGGTATTATCTTAATTTTGTGGGATTAAAATGCTCACTGTATCTCTAGATAGTAGAGGAAGATTAACTCTTCCAGCTGAGATTAGAAGGCATGTTAAAGCAAAGAGATTTCTAGTTTTACTTGAAGGAAACTGTATTAAATTGATTCCATTGATGGATCCTAAGGCTGTAAGAGGCTCCATTAAAATTCCATGGAGCATCGAGGAACTAGAAGAAGCTGGTGAAAGACTTGTCCTCAAAAGAAGTCAAAGGTAAAGTTCTTTTAGATTCAGATGTCTTCATATACTATATTAGTGGGGGAATTTTAGCTGAAAAATCTCAAAAAGTCATAGACAACATATTAAAAGATCAACTCGAAGCCTATGTTTCCTCAATGCTTTATGATGACATTACATCAGGATTAAGAGCCAAGGGTATGGCAATTGATGAAGTAATCAACTTCATTATAGCAGTAGCATCTATACCACACATCTCACTTCCAGTAACTTCTCCCATTGCAATAAGCGCATTAACCCTATACAAACAACATGGAGGGCCAAGAAAACTCCACTACTTCGACGTCTACCATGTAGCAACAGCCGCCTACTATAAACTACCCATAATAACCAGCGACAAATACATAATCAACAAACAAAAAGAACTAGGAATAAAAGCCATAAATTTAAAGACCATATGATGAATATTAGCTCCTCATCAACATTTAAAACCATTAATCCACCAATTATTTTAGATCCTTCAAATGGTATAGTTAAGCCACGTTGAACAACCCTAAACTTAACATAAATCCTACCGATCACAGTCCCACCAAGAAAAGGCTTAGCTGGAAGCAAATTTGTAATCTCATATCTTGCCAATTTACCTTCTACTTTACCTCTGAGAAAATTAAGGCCTTCAGGCTTTATATCAATAAACTCAAAATCATTAAACCCAGGCACCTCCAATTGAACACTAATGGCACTAAAAGTAGACTTACTATACGTTACTATTGGCTCAGTATAATTTAAAATTGAATTAACATCTAAAACATAAGTTCTACCAACTTCATATTCAAAATACTTTGGAAATTCAATTGAAATTCTAAGTTCAACATAAACCTTATCTTCAAGAGGGCTAAGCATATATTTGTCTTCAATTATTGGTCCAATAATAGATATTTTAACTTCTAAAATTCGATCTACCATTACGTTATTTTTATTGATCATTTTTAGGAAGCCGTCATTAGGCTTTAACGACATAAATAAATCTATTAATTCATTAAAATCACAATTAATACTAAAATCCATACCAATCATATCAATATATCCGCTATGAGTTTTCGGATTCAATGTTTTATGAACGTCCTCATTTACTATTTTATATCCCTTTGCATTTAGAGTTTCTTGGAAGAAGTCCAACCATCTATATATTTTTTCTCTTGCATCATCAAAATCACCATCAGGAACAAGATAACCAGCTCCTGCCCTCACAGCACCCTTCTTAAACTTAATATAAGCTCCCCACAAATTGTCATCGATAAAATCTGATGGAATAGATTCTGTCTGGACAATACAATATACGGTGATTCCAAGGGTCCCATCAGCCTCAACATATACACTTAGCATCTCTTGAGGCATAAAACTATAGACTAATGGAAATCCTTTTAGTAACTGAATGATTGCAATAAAAGTCAAACTTATTAGTATTACTTTCCTCTTCAACTCCATTACCAAATGAAATTTCTCATATCCGATATATATACCTCTTTTTAATAATTTATTAACTGTGATGTAAAATGCATAAATATAAAATATTATCTAAAATAATTTTGATGATATTTGCTCTTTATCCTATTAATATTTTTTGAATTCATGTTACTTTCAAATTAATTTGAGGTAGAATATAAATTCGAACTACGTTTTGACTATCATCTTTCTATACATGAAGTATACGAAAATAGAAGCAATTAAAAATACTAATGATACCATTATTCCTCCTATCAATTTTATTCCTCCAAATGGTATAGTCGTACCAGCTTGTATAACTTTGAATTTAACATAGATTCTGTCTAAGACTTCCCCGCCAATAAACGGTTTTCCAGGAGGTAGATTTGTAATCCAATAACCTGTAATCATGCCTTCTTTTCTCTCTCGATAAACATTCAATTTCTTAGGATTAATTTCAAGTATCTCAAAGCTTGCAAAACTGGGTATGTCCAATTTAATTTCAATACAGGTACTAATAGATTTGCTAAATGTAACTATTGGTTCACTATAATTAAAGAGAGAACTTACATCTAAAATGTAACTCTCACCATATTTATACTTAAAATATTTTGGAAAAATTTTCGAGAAATAGAAC